>JASEGW010000043.1 GCA_030017825.1 bacterium
AGGCATCTATAAGCTTTTTTGTATCTATTGCTGTTATTTCGCAGTAAGTCTATTGTTATATAATGATAAACTGTGTTCTCTATGGTTTATATTTTAGTCTTTCCTATACCATTAAAAATTGTAACTATTCAACAATGTTAATGTAACAACATATTTCCTTAGTGCGAGGTTTATGCTGAATAGTTACAAAAAATTTATTAAACACTAAATAACACTAATAATAAAAAATTAAAAATAAAGAAGTGTATTCACATATCGAGCTCTGGTTAGATTATGAAAATAAATCAAATAACTATAATAGGTTTAGGGCTAATTGGAGGTTCTTTAGGTTTAGCGTTAAAAGATAGAGATAAGAATTTAAAAGTTATAGGCGTAGCTAAAAAAACATACCAAGTTGAAAAAGCAAAAGCTATGGGTGCTATTGATGAAGGATTTTTAGATTATATTCAAGGAGTAGTTGACTCTGATCTGATAATAATAGCTACACCTGTAAGTACCATTAAAGACATTGTCTTAAAAATTATTCCTTTTTTAAAACCTTCTTGTATTATTACTGATACAGGAAGTACTAAAAATGAAATTACTACTTCTTTAAGTTTTCTTTCTCGTAAAGATGTGAGTTTTGTAGGAAGTCACCCTATTGCGGGTTCTCATCTTTCAGGAATTGAAGTTGCTAAAAAGGATTTATTTCGATATAATCCTTGCATCATAACTCCTCTTCCTGTAACTTCTTCAGAAGCGTTAGCTGTGGTAAAAGGATTTTGGGAATTATTAGAAGCTAAAGTTGTTTTTCTAACTCCCTTAGAACATGATGAAATAATCTCTTCCATTAGCCACTTGCCTCATATCTTATCTTCTGCTTTAGTAAATATAATAGTCTCTTTAACAAAGAAATTTCCCTATATTCCAGAAATCATAACTCCAAGCTTTAAAGATATAACCCGTATTGCTGCCAGTAATCCTTATATGTGGAGCGATATAGTTTTAAGCAATCGAGAAATGTTATTAGAAAGTTTATCTTTATTTAGAGAAAAAATTTCCTATTGGGAAAAGATAATAAAAGAACAAGATAAGATAAAGATAGAAGAAGAATTTATGAGCTCTAAAAAGTGGAAAGAAGAGAATTGAAGAATGTCTTCCCTTAATATTAAACCCATTAAACATTTAAAAGGAAATATAGATATTCCTGGAGATAAATCTATTACCCATAGAGCTATTATTCTAAGCTCTTTAGCTGAAGGAGAAACCTCCATTGAAAATACTTTAAAAAGTGAAGATTGTTTAAACACTTTATCTGCCTTAAAAATGATGGGCATCGAAGCTAAGTTTAAAGAAAATTCTCTTTTTATTTGTGGTCAGGGTATTAAAGGACTTTGCGAGCCTAAAGATGTAATATTTTTAGGAAATTCTGGTACTAGCATGAGACTCTTAATTGGCCTTCTCTCTGCTCAAAACTTTTATACTGTGCTCACAGGAGATGATTCTCTTAAAAGTAGACCCATGAAAAGGGTTATTACTCCCATATCTTTAATGGGTGGCAAAATATATGGTAGAAACGATAATAATTATGCTCCTATTACTATTGTAGGAAACTCCAATCTTATAGGTATTGATTATAAGTCTTCTATTCCCAGTGCTCAAATAAAATCTGCAGTCCTGCTTGCAGGTTTATATGCTCAAGGCATTACTTCTTATACAGAACCAATCTCTTCTAGAGATCATAGTGAAAAAATGTTAAATTACTTTGGAGCAGAAATAAAAAAAGAAGGGCTGACTACTATCATTAAAAAAACATCTTTTTTAAAATCTCCTAAGGTCATAAATATTCCTGGAGATATATCTTCAGCCTCTTTTTTTATGGTCTTGGCAGCTTTAATTCCTGATTCTCTTCTTCTTATCTCTAATTTAGGCTTAAATCCTACCAGAATAGGTATATTGGAAGTTCTAAAAATGATGGGAGCCTCTATAGAAATTTTAAATCCTCGAAATCAATGCGGAGAACCGGTAGGAGATGTAAAAATCATTGGCACTAAAGAGTTAAAAAACATTACAATTGATTATAAAATTATCCCAAAAATTATTGATGAGATTCCTATTATTACTTTAGCAGCTTGTCTAGCTAAAGGATTTACTAAAATTACTGGAGCTTCTGAACTAAGGGTAAAAGAATCAGATCGTATAGCTAACATTGTAAGCGAACTTAATAAATTAGGAGCTAAGATTAAAGAATTAGAAGATGGTATGCTTATTGAAGGCGTAACTTCTCTGATGGGAAATGAAGTGACTTCTCATGGCGACCATAGAATAGCTATGACTTTAATTATAGCGGGTTTGATAGCCAAAGGAGAAACTAAAGTAAAGGATATAGATTGTATCAATACTTCCTTCCCCCAATTTACAGATATCTTATTTAATTTAACTCAAATTTAATAATTGGCAAATGGAAAATGGAGATTTATAGGGATCTAATTACCAGTTATCATTCGCCAATTACCAAAATTATTAAGGTAATCTGAGCTTGACATAAGAATATGTTTCTTTATTTTAAGTTTTTTTAAGTTTAAGGATTAATATTTCTTCGCTAAATTGAAATTTTAGCGTAAAATATTAACCTTTAAACTTATATTTAAATCGAACTCAGGTAAGGTAATACAATGAGCAGCAATCAAAAAAATATAGTAATTGCTCTTGATGGGCCAGCAGCTTCTGGAAAAAGTACTATTGCTCAGATTATTGCCCAAAAACTTAATTTTTTATATATTGATTCAGGTGCTATGTATCGGGCTTTTACCTGGAAAATGATGCAAAATAATATCAATATAGATAATAATACAGAATTAAATGAATTAATAAATAATACCCATTTGGTTTTAAAAAAAGGTTTTTCTATTAAAGTGTATGTTGATAGCTTAGATATTACAACTAAAATACGAGATCCAGAAATTGATCGTAATATTTCTATAGTAGCTAAGAATGACCTAATTAGAAAAGCTTTGGTAAAGCTCCAGAGATCGTATCAAAAAAATTACAACATTGTTATGGATGGCCGAGATATAGGAACTATTGTCTTCCCTAAGGCAAATTATAAATTTTATTTAGAAGCAAGCATAGAAGTAAGGGCCATGCGAAGGTTTCAAGAGCTTATAGCGAAGGGCAAAGAAATAACTCTTGAAAAAATAATTAAGGAAATGCAAAATCGAGATCATGCAGATTTTACTCGAACAATAGGTCCACTAAAATGTGCAAAAGATGCTTTTAGAATTGATACATCTGAATTGTCTATTGAACAAGTAGCTTCCTTGGTCCTAAATTGCATTAAAAACAAAGGAAATAAATCTTGAATCCTTATTATAAACTTACTCATTTTGCCTTAATAAAGATTTTTAAATCTTTATTCAATTTAAAGGCTATTGGAAATAAGAATATCCCCCAAAAAGGAAGTGTACTGATTTTATCTAATCATGCTAGCAATTTAGACCCTTTTTTAGTAGGAACTAGTCTGTTTCGAGAAGTTCATTTTTTAGCTAAAGCAGAACTTTTTAAACCTATGTTACTAAATAAAACACTTTCTTCCTTAAATGCTTTTCCTATTAAGAGAGGGGCAGTAGATCGTAAAGCTTTTTCTAAATGTCTTCAAATCTTAAAAGAGAAAAAAGTTCTGCTTTTATTTCCTGAAGGAACTAGAAGTAGAAACGGAGAATTACAGGAAGGCCATGCAGGTGCTGGCATGATTATTGCTAAAGCTATAACAAACTTTCATACTATCATTATTCCGGCTTATATTAGGGATTCTTATAAAAGCTTACCTAAAGGAAAATTGATTCCTAATCTTAATCCTATTCAAGTAATATTTGGAATTCCTATAGAATATTCTGAAGAAATTTTAAATAATCCAAACAAAGAGAATTATCAGAAAGTTGTAAATATAGCCATGAAAAAAATTAATAGTTTAAAAAGGTTGCATAATGGAAATAATCTTAGCTAAAGATGCTGGGTTCTGCTTTGGAGTAAAAAGAGCCATTAATTTAGCTCTTAATGCTGCAAATCAAATTCAGAATATTTACACCTTAGGCCCTATAATTCATAACCCTCAGGTAGTAAAGAAATTAGCTGACTATGGTATAAAAGAAACTGAAAACATAGATCACATTGAAAGCGGAACTATTATCTTTAGATCTCATGGAGTATCTCCTAAAATTTACCAAAAAGCAGATGAGAAAGGGTTGAAGATTATCGACGCTACTTGTCCTAATGTAGCTAAAGTTCAAAAAATTGCTCTTCAATTGCAAAAAAAAGGATACACATTGGTAGTAATAGGCGAGAAAGAACATCCTGAAGTAAAGAGTATTTTAGATACGGTAAATGAAAATGCATATTGCATAAGTTCTATTAAGGAAATTTCTAAAATATCTCCTGAAATAGATAAATTAGGCATAGTAGCTCAAACTACTCAAACTTTAGACAACTTTAGAAAGATAATTAGTAAATTAGTTTCGTGCTTTAAGGAACTATGTATTTTTAATACTATTTGCAATGCCACTTTATCTAGGCAAAAATTTTCTTTACAATTAGCTAAGAAAGTAGATACAATGGTTGTAATTGGTGGATACAATAGCGCCAATACTCGAAGATTAACTAACATATGCAAAAAAGTAAATAAAAACACCCATCAAGTTGAAGAAGCAAGTGAATTAAAAATTAACTGGATTAAAGATGCTAATATCGTTGGCATTACTGCAGGAGCATCTACTCCTTCTTGGATAATTGAAGAAATAATTGATAACTTAAAAAGCATGAAAAAATAAAAATATTAGTAACAAACCCTGTTCTTATGCAGTGGTAAATTTTAAATTGTAGGGATAGGAATTGCCTCCTATCCGAATTTAACTTGCAAGATTATTTAGATTATCATAAAACATTAAAAGTATAAGAGGTTGCTTATGTGTCTTCTTTGGACAAAACTTATTGTATGTGCTCTAGTAATTATTCTTTCAGGCTATAAAATTACTAAGTATGGCAGTGTAATTGCTAACATTACAGGAATTGGTGGGCTTTGGATAGGAACTATGATTCTTGCAGCAATAACTTCTCTTCCCGAAGTAGTAGCTAGTATTAGCAGTGTAATCTTAGTTAAATCACCTGATTTAGCTTTAGGAAATGTTTTAGGCAGCAACTTATTTAATTTAACAATTATAGTATTTATGGACTTTATTTATAAGAAAAAACCTTTGTTGGGAGAAGTTAAAGAACGGCATATTTTGCCATTGGGCTTTGGCATGCTTTTGGCATCAGTAGTTGCCTTTAGTCTAATGACAAATTTCCTTATAAAAATATCCAAAAGCAGTTTTTCCTTACCTGTAATCTCTCATGTAGGTGTAGATAGCTTACTTTTAGTTCTTATTTATATTATAAGCGTCAAATTAATCTTTAACTTTGAACATCAACATAATATCGAAACAGAAGATTCCTCTCTAAAAAATAATAACCTTATTAAAAACATCTTATTATTTTCTCTATTTTCTGTAATTATAGTTATTAGTAGCATATTCTTAACCAAATTAGCTGATGAAGTTGCTTATGCTACAAACTTAGGACACACCTTAGTGGGAAGTACTCTTTTAGCTATTACTACTTCTCTTCCGGAAATAGTAGTATCTATTTCTGCTGTTAGAATGGGAGAAATAGATATTGGCTTAGGCAATGCTTTAGGCTCCAATGTTTCTAATATGACTATAATATTTCTTTCAGATTTATTCTATTACCAAGGAAGTATTTTTTCTTCGGTAAATTCCTCTCATATTTTAACAGCTATATGCCAAATTATTATGTATTGTGTAGTGCTTATTAGTATTATCTATAAGCCAGCAAACTATAAGCCAACAAAGCGTTTTTTAAATTTAGGCTGGGGTAGCATTCTTATTTTAGCTTTGTATTTATTGAGTATCATAACTTTATACAAGATCAAATAAAGGGGGTAAAATGATAAGTAAAGAACTACTTGAAATTTTAGCTTGTCCAGTATGTAAAAATGATATAGTATATAATGAAGAAAAACAAACTTTAATTTGTACTTTCTGTCATAAGCAATATCCTATTAGGGAAGGAATTCCTGTTATGCTGGAAGAAGAAGCTATCATTGAAGAAAAACCAAAACCTTAACATAGATAAATGCAACAAATTTTTCTACTTTACATTCAACAATTTTAGTTTTATACTAACTATAAAAAAGAAGTTATGTCCCTAATGATAGAGAAAAATAAAACTACTAAGATTATTTTAATTTTTTTAACTGTTTTAATGCTGGGAGAAGCTTTATATCTTTTGTCTTTATTAAAAGGCGAATCATTTCATAGTAATAAAATTGCCCTTATTAATATTCGAGGTACAATTTTAGAATCTGAAGAAATTATAGAGCAAATAAATAAGTATAAAGATAACCCTGCAGTTAGCTCTATTGTTTTACATATCGATAGTCCTGGTGGTTCTACGGGAACAGTTCAGGAAATATATCAAGAAATAAAAGAAGTTCGTAAAAAAGGTAAAATTTTTGTAACCTCTTTTGAAAACATTGGGGCTTCAGGAGCCTATTATATTGCTACAGCAACTAATTATATTATAGCTAACCCAGGTACTTTAACTGGTAGTATTGGAGTGATTATGTCAGTTAATAATTTCAAGGAATTATTAGACAAGGTTGGCTTAAAAGCAGAGGTAATAAAAAGTGGAAAATATAAGGATATAGGTTCTCCAATAAGAAATATGACTTTAAACGAACAAAAATTAATACAAGGATTAACAGACGATGTTCACAATCAATTTATAGAAGCAGTCATAAAAGGAAGAAAGATTAAAAAAGAAAAGCTTGTTAATATTACAGATGGGCGATTGCTTACTGGACTTCAAGCTTATAAGGTTGGTCTTGTCGACCAATTAGGAAATTTAAATAATGCTATTGAGGTAGCAGCAAAGTTAGCTAATATTAAGGGAAAGCCTGTTGTGATTAGAGAAAAGGATGAATTATCATCTGCTTTTAAAAATTTCTTTAAAAGATTGTTTAATAAACTTTTTTTAGATAAAATTAATAATGCTTCTTGCGAATATAAGCTCAATTATTAACGATATGGAAAGCTACCAAAATTTAAATAATTTAAGAGAAATTGAAAAAATAAAATATCAAATACAGCAAGAATTGGCTTTAACTATTAAAAGCCCTATTATGGCTGCTTTGTTCTCTGGACTTGTGCCCGGAATGGGGCAAATATATGCTCATAATTTTATGAAAGGTTTTTTATGGTTTTCTTTTTTCATAGCGCTAACTTCTTTAACCTTTGGAGTTAAAAAATTTAATTTACCAGCTACCTCTTTTTTTAATATTTTTGTTTCTTTAAGTAACCTTTTTATATGGCTTTATATCATATATGATGCATACAAAACAGTAAAGCTGTACAATATAGATAAAATAAACATTTTAAGTTATCAAACATTAATTTTTTTAATATTTATAGAAGCTATCTTAATTATAATTTTAGGTAGTATTATTAGAGCTTTATAGGAAGGAAATAAATTGCCTATTTATGAATATATTTGCTTAAAATGCAATAAAAAATTCGAAATTTTAACCTCTACAGGAAATAAACTTTTGGTAAAATGTTCTATTTGTAACTCAATTCAGGTAAAAAAGGTATTTTCTTTATTTGGTATTGGCAAAAGTTCCTCAAGCTTTAGATCTGCTTCTAGTTCTTCGTGTAGTACTTGTAGCACTCGTAACTGTAGTAGTTGTAATTAATAAAATAATAAGGAGTCTAAATGTCTATTAACTATTATGAATTTGTACCTATACTAATAAGTTTTGTAGCTATACTTATAGCCATAGTTTTAGGAATTTTTAATTATATGCACTCTAAAAGATTTAAACAAAAAAAAGAAGAAAATGGAAAAGCTATTCTATCTTTAATCAAAGAGAAAGATGCTATGAAGAACCATATTGTAGATAAATTAGATTCACTTAAAGAAAGAGAAGAAGAGCAGCAAGCATTACTTTTGGAAATGGTTGAAAAGCACTATAAAGAAAGTGAAGATGAAAAAAAGGAAGATCTTATGAACTGGCTTAACTACAAAGCTTCTAAATGGCAAGAACATATTGAAGACAGAGTTTCAGAAAGAATTTCTAGAATTCAATCTGAGGTAACAGATTTGGGCAAAAGAGTATTTAAAATAGAAGCAAAATTAGAAAAAGAAAAAAAATGAAGAAGTGGTCTGTTTTTCTAATTCTGCTTTTACTTCTAACTTCCTTCATTAGAATCACTCCTCTTTTGGCCATTGGAGCTATTGGCCACTTAAAAAAAGGCAATGAATACTTAAAAGAAAAAAAGTATTCATTAGCTATCAATGAGTATAAAACTTCCTTAGCACTAAATCCTTATTATACAGAAGCTTTTCATCAACTTGCATTAGCTTATTTCAGAGAAAATAATTTGGAGAAGGCAGAAGAAAATTTTAAGAAAGCTATTAAATTAAATGACAACTACTTTGATGCTCATAATAATTTAGGCCTGGTATATGAAGAACAGAATAAATTAGAAGAAGCTTTAAAAGAATATAACAAGGCTAAAGAAATTGAACCTGGAAATTATAGAGTATACTATAATTTAGGAGGATTATGCCATAAGAAAAAAGATTTAAAGAATGCTATTATAAATTACAAAAAAATCTTAAAGATATACCCTCAGCATGCCTGGACTTGTATAAATTTAGGTTCTTTGTTTTTGATACCAGGAGATTTTTATGATCCCGATAAAGCTATGGCTTATTATCAAAAAGCTCTTCTTTATGGTGCCTCTAATCCTTGGATAGATATCAATATCGCTTCTATATATTACAACCAAGGATTAATTTATAAAGCCATTGAGGAATATGAAAAAGCAATAAAAAAATCTCCTCAAAACATTTATGCTCTTTCTGCTTTGGCTGGAACTTATGTAGAACAAAATAATTATTCTTCTGCTCTATTTCTTTATGAGAAAATCGTAAAAATAAAACCAGAAAATTTTATTGCTTGGTATAATTTAGGCCTTATATATGAAATAAACAAAAACTATGATAAGGCTTTAAGTAGCTATAAAAAAGCTTTGCAAATAAATCCTTATGATGAATTAGCTCTTTATCGTCTAGAAAATATAATTTTAAAGAAAGAAGATATTTCTTCACCACTTCGTAAGAAATACGCCAACTGGCACTTAGATTTTGGACATTATTATTTTAAAGAAAGACAAATTGTTTTAACCAATCATGAATATAAAAGATCTATAGAGCTTTATCCTCAGGATCCTAAAAGTAGGTTTTCTTATAGCAATCTTTTAAAATTTCGTAATTATGTCCAAAAAGAAATAGAAGAAATAGAGAAAATTATTGAGTTAGATCCTATAAATATTAAAGTTAAAGATAGATTGGAAAAGCTTTATTATTTAAGACCAAAACTTCTTTCAGTGAAGGAAAAAATCGATTTAGCTACTATCCCTCCTTCTGGAGTTACAATTTTAATCATAAATTTTAAGCCTAAAAAAATTCTTCATCAGCATATTCACCAATATGTAACTTATTTAACTCGCACTTTTTTAGGTGAATTTCCTCAATTAAAGATTATAGAAAAAGATGAAGTAGCCAACGTTCTAAAAAAACAAAGAATAAACAAAATCACATGCATTGAACACATTTTTAATGCAGGTAAGAGTTTAAATGCTCAAATGGCTTTATGGGGAGAAATACATGAAGAAGAAGATGAAATAAAAGTTTTGATTAAGCTTGTAGATATTAAAACTTTGACTAATACTTTAGAGGTTGAATTAGTTTGTAATGGTAATAATAAATTTAAAGAAATAGCTAATTTGATTCAAAAATATGTGTTAAAAGACACACCTCTTTTAGGAGAAATTATTAGAACCAAGATTGCCAAAAACCAAGTTATAATTAATTTAGGTGCTCGACATTTAGTAAAAAAAGATCACGTATTTGATGTGTGGGAAGAAGGAAGAAAATATTTAGACCCTACCACAGGAAGAACAATGAGATATAAAGAAAAAGTTATTGGTAAAATAAAGGTTGTAGAAGTTGATAATGATATCTCTTTAGCAGTTCCTATTACTTTTGAGCTTATCAAGTTAATTAAATCCAATAAAATAACTTTATTAAAATAAAAGTAAGTGTTTAGTTGTCAGGTATCAGTTGTCAACATGGTAATTTTACAACTGTTAACCAAAAGTCTTCAATAGATTTCACCATTTCCATAAAACGATTAAAATCAATTGGTTTTATCAAATAACAGTTTGCATGTAGATTGTATGTTTTAATAATGTCTTCCTCGGCTTTAGAGCTAGTCATAATTACTACTGGTATGCGTTTTAGGTTTTCGTCACATTTGATTTCTGCAAGCACTTCACGACCATCTTTTTTAGGAAGATTTAAATCAAGTAGAATAATATCTGGACGAGGTACATCAATATATTTTCCTTGCTGTCGCAAAAAATCCATAGCTTCTATACCATCTCTTGCTACAAATAGATTATTACGTATTTTACAATCTTTAAATGCTTCTTGCATTAAACGTATATCCCCAGAATTATCCTCTACCAATAAAATGTCAATAATTTTAACATTCTTATTGCTCATAATCACCTCTTGTTATTGGTATAGTAAAGAAAAAAGTTGAACCTTTTCCTAGTTCTGATTCTACCCAAATATTGCCATTATGTCGTTCCACAGTTTTTTTGCAAATTGCAAGACCAATACCAGTACCTGGGTATTCACTTCTTGTATGAAGCCGTTGGAATATCTTAAAAATTCGCTCACTATACTGCAAATTAATTCCAATGCCATTATCCTGAACCGAAAACAACCATTCTTTTTCTTTTCGCTTTGCTAAAATATTAATATATGGTGATTCTTTTTTGCAAAATTTTATGGCATTTATAATAAGGTTCTGAAATAATTGAATTAACTGTGAAGTATCAGCTATAATAATAGGTAAATCACCATAAACAATATTTGCATTACTTTCTTTAATAATTATTTGTAAATTGGACAACACTTGTTTAATAACATCCTTGCAATCGGTTTTCTCTAATGGTTTGCCCTGAGTTGTAACCCTAGAATAATTTAGCAAGTCATTGAGCATTCCTTGCATACGTTTCGCTCCATCTACAGCATAATTAATAAATTCGTCTGCATCGCTATCAAGTTTACTTCCATAACGCTCTTTTATTAATTGCAAGTAACTGAATACCATGCGTAAAGGTTCTTGTAAATCATGC
>JASEGW010000044.1 GCA_030017825.1 bacterium
ATTATCTGCAATGAGTTGAAGTTTCTTATAAATATCTTCTATCTGAAATATGCTTATATTTCCTAAAAATTTAAGGGTAAGATGCAAAGATTCTTTCTTAACCCATCTAATTTGGTTATCATCATTTCTTAATTTATTCATCAACAAACATAATTCTTTTTTTACATGTTCTTCAATATTAATAGCAATAAAAGCTCGAACAACGTCTGTAGTCTGCAGTTTGTTGTCCATAAGATTACTCCAAGGATTATATGGTTTAAGTGTTCAAGTTCTTATAAACTTTTATTTTGAATCCTATTTCTCGCTTTTAGCTTCTTCTTTTATAGTTTCTTACTTCTTACTCCTTCTTATCTTTCTTCTTGCTTCTTTATATTAACTGGTATATTTGAAGAACTAGATTAGTTGTTGCCCCAGCAGCTAAATCATCTGCTAAGATTCCTATTCCTCCAGGAATAGCTTGTATCTTAGATATAAATAAAGGCTTTTTTATATCTAAAAAACGAAATAAGGCAAAAGAAATAAGCACATTCTCCAAGTTAAAAGGAATTAAAAATATAGCCACTAAGTATCCTAAGAATTCATCCAAGATTATTTGCGGTGGGTCTTTTTGATTAAAGTATCTTTCACTTAAATGGCATATAATGCCACCGGCAATTAACAAAAACATTAATATTAAGCTATGCATTAAAATACTTATATTTATCTTAGATAAATATAAGTAAAAAGGTATGGCTATTAATGTCCCAAAAGTGCCCGGAAAAAAAGTAATATAACCTACAAATGACAAAGATGATAGATAAATAGTAATAAACCTACCTATCTTTATTCCCAAATTAAATCCTTGTATTTCGTAATATAGTTAATGCCTGAAAATAGAGTAAAGAAAGTAGTAATAAGCATTAAAGAGTATGGAAGTAAGTGAAAAATAGTTTCAACAATTAATTTGTCTTTAAAGCAAAAATCCTGATAAAGACCATATCTAATAAGATAACTCTTCATCGTAAGGATACTTAAGATAGCAATAATGGTAATAATTTGGGAAGTAGTTTTAACTTTACCTTCCATAGTAGCAGCTACTACTTTTCCTTCATTACTAGCAAGTAATCGAAGTCCAGTAATAATAAACTCTCTGCTTATTATTAAAACAATCATCCAAGCAGGAATGTATAAAGAAGGAATATTCACAAAAGATATAAAAGCAGCCGAAATTAATACTTTATCAGCCAAGGGATCCATAAACTTTCCCCAATTAGTGACTCCCTTGTTTTGTCTGGCAAAATATCCATCTAAAAAATCAGTAATAGCAGCAATAAGAAATATAATTAATGCTAAAAGTTGAAATAAGAAAGTCTTATAAGATATAAAATATAAAAAAGGTGGCACTAATAAAATTCTAGCAAGAGTTAAAGTATTAGCAATGCTCATAAATTAAATCCTTTCTGCAGAATTCTTAATTAAAACTTCTCGAGGCTTACTTCCATTGGGTGGACCAATAATTCCTTCTCCTTCCATCATATCTATTAAACGAGCTGCTCTATTATAACCAATTCTTAAATAACGTTGAATCATAGAAGTAGAAATTTGTTCATTCTCCATAGCAATACTTACTGCTTTCTCATAAATCTCGTTGTCCACATCACTGTCATCATAGATAGTAGTGTTCTGGTTTTCAAACATTTGGTATTCAACTTTTGCTTGCTGAGAAGACATAGGTGCTTGTTTTTTAATAAATTTCACTACAGCTTCTAATTCTTTGCTAGAAATATAAGAACACTGCACT
Organism: bacterium; assembly: GCA_030017825.1. Taxonomy (GTDB): domain Bacteria; phylum UBA9089; class JAHJRX01; order JAHJRX01; family JAHJRX01; genus JASEGW01. The sequence continues at coordinate 1,781 of JASEGW010000044.1, forward strand.
CTCATAGGTTTGGAGGTCCCTCCAGGTAGATATAACATATCGCCTTGGCCTAATAATTTTTCTGCTCCATTCATGTCTAAAATAGTTCGGGAATCTACCTTTGATGAAACTTGAAAAGCAATACGTGTAGGAAAATTAGCCTTTATCAATCCAGTAATTACATTTACTGAAGGTCGCTGAGTAGCAATGACTAAATGAATGCCCACTGCTCGGGCCATTTGAGCTATACGAGTAATAGATTCTTCGCAATTTCGAGCTGAAATCATCATTAGATCTGCCAATTCATCAATTACCATTACAATATAAGGAATCTTCTTGTCTTGATTTAAAGGATCGCAATAAACTTTTATATCTTCTGGTAATTCTTTAGGAGGATTTTGATTATATGATTCAATATCTCTAAACCCACAGTGAGCAAATAGTTTGTATCTCTCTTCCATTTCCGCCACTACCCAGGAAAGAACTTGGGCCGCTCGCTTGGGATCGGTAACTACTGGGACCAATAAATGAGGTATTCCATTAAAACCACTAAGCTCTACTCTCTTTGGATCAATTAAGATCAGTTTTAATTCTGAAGGTTGAGCATTATATAAAAGAGAAGTAATAATACAGTTAAGACAAGCACTCTTCCCTGAACCAGTAGTGCCAGCTATTAAAAGATGAGGCATCTTCCCTAAATCTGCTACCACTACTTCTCCTGAAATATCTTTCCCTAAAGCTAAAGATAATAAGGAATTCTCTTTTATATATTGTTTAGAAGAAAGTATATCTTTTATAGAAACTAAAACTCTATTTTTATTAGGAATCTCTATCCCTAAGGCTTGTTTGCCTGGAATAGGTGCTTCGATACGCACACTGTAAGCAGCTAAGGCCAAAGCTATGTCATCACTTAAGCTCACAATACTAGAAACCTTAGTCCCCAAAGAAGGCTGAAGTTCGTATCTAGTTACCACAGGTCCTCTGCTTACTTGAACTACTTTAGCTTCTATGCCAAAGTTAGTTAAAGTGTTTTCTAAAGTATTTGCATAGGATAAAATATCTTCTTTAGTCTCTTCTAAATCTTTTATCTCAATATCCTTTATTAAAGAAAGAGGAGGTTTTTGGTATGAAGAAAAAACAGGAGATAATTCTTCTTTAATTTCTTTTATAGTCTCCACATCAACTTTTTTTTCTTTTTCAGCTATGGGCAGTTTATAGTTACTTTCTGCTATTTTCTTCTCCAATTTTTTTCTTGCTCTTTTTTTAATTATCTTATTCTTTAAATAAAGATAACTTCTTTTTAAAATATTGCCCAAAAGCCTAATAATCTTCGATATAGAAAGATTAAAAGATAAAATAAATCCTAACAATATAAAAGAAACAACAATTAAATAAGATGCTACGCCAAAGTAATTTTTTAGAATTAGAGATAAATTACTTCCAAATAAACCTGAAATAGGAAATGTTTTTTCAGAAACTCCTTCCTTACCATAAATAATACCAAAAAAACTAGGAATAGCTAAAGAAAGAATCAAAAAGCCAGTAATATTAGCTCTTGCCCAAGCGGTATTTGTTTTTTTAAATCTTTTAATTCCCAAAGTACCCAAGACAACTGGAATGAAAAAAGCTCCTACACCAAATATAAAGAATAGACTAAAAGATATATGTGCTCCAATAATGCCTGCATAATTTTTAACTTCTGCTCTATCAGGACTTGAGGTAATCCAACCTATATATTTACTATCAGTATTGTGATAATCAATTAAACTTACTAAGCATAAAACAGCTAAAGTAATTAGGATAATTCCTAATATTTCTGAAGTAGTATGTTTCTTTTTATCCTGTCCGTTATTGATCCTCATAATTATTTATTAATAAAACCATTATTCTAAATTTTCTATGTTCTGTGTTCTGGCTTCTTCCTTCTCTTCCTAAATGCTTGTTTTTTTAAGCTACATATTCCTCCAGATCACCAATGAACCCAAAATAACACAATAAGCACTAAAAATATAAAGATTATACTTTCTTAAAACCCATAATAAAGTCTTAATAGCCAATATTCCTGAAATAATAGCCATTAAAGTTCCTAAAAGATAAATTTGCCAATTATTAGTTAGTATATTTAAATTTACAGAATTAAATTCTAAAACAATAGCTCCTAAAACAGCGGGTATAGAAAGTAAAAAGGAATACTTAGCAGCTACTTCTCTATTTATACCCTGCATTATTCCCATAGAAATAGTAGCTCCAGAACGGGATATTCCTGGTATGATAGCCACTCCTTGCATAATTCCAATTAAAATAGCGTTTACAATACTTATCCTTTCGTTTTTTGCTTTTCTTCCTAAAAGTTCAGCTAACATTAGAATAAAAGCAGTTCCAATTAAAGCAAAGCTTACAGATAAAACAGAAGTAAATAGAGATTCAAAATAAGGTTTAAAGAAAATCCCTATGAGCCCTGTAGGTATAGTTCCTACTATAATCATAAGCAAAAACCAAACATTATTATTGGTTATGCTTTTATGCTTAAAATATTCTAGTGCACTCTTTGAAATAACCAGAATATCTTTTTTAAATACATAAACAACAGCTAATAATGTCCCAAAATGGAGCATAATGTCAAACATCAAGGGTGGCAAGGGAAAATTTAGATAATGCTGCATTAAAACTAAATGCCCTGAGCTGCTTACCGGCAAAAATTCTGTAAGACCTTGAACTAAACCCAAAATTAACGCTTTTATAATATCCATCTCATTTTTTCCAGCAACTATTAATCATTTATGAAATAAAATATAAAATTGTCAAAATAAAAATGTAAACAATATGATTTAAATTACTTCTATATTCTATGTTCTTGCTCTTTATTTTGATTTCTAACTTCTCTATATTTCTACAATCAAAGGAAGTATCATGGGTCTTCTTTCAATTTCCTCATAAAAGAATTTTTTTAAAATTCCGGTTACGGTGTTTTTAATATCCGGCAAGTTGTTATTTTTAGACAAACATTCATTTAAAGCTATCTCTATTTTCAACTTAGCTTTAGTAAATAATTCTTCGGATCCCCTTACATATACAAATCCACGAGAAATAATTTCAAGAGGAGAATTTAATTTTCCGCTCTGTTTGTGAATGGAAATCAATACAATCACCATCCCATCATTAGCTAAATGTTGCCTATCCCTAAGAACAATATTTCCTACATCCCCTACCCCTTTTCCATCTACCAAAACCATACCGGAGCTAACACTTCCTATAATACGAGCCTTATCCTTAGTAAGCTCTAGTTTTTTTCCATTCTCTAAAATGAATATGTTGTTTTCGGGAATCCCTACTTTTTGAGCTAACTTAGTATGGTGCACTAAATGACGATATTCGCCATGGACAGGCACAAAAAATTTTGGACGAGCTAAATTTAACATAAGTTTCAATTCTTCGCTACTAGCATGCCCAGAAACATGAACTTCAGAAACTTTCTCATAAACTACTTCTGCTCCAAGCCTAAATAAGTTATTTATGGTATTAGCAATACTACTTTCATTTCCAGGAATAACCCGAGCAGAAATAATTACCATATCATCCTTCTCTATTTTTAAATGTTTATGGGAATTAGTAGCCATCCGTGATAAAGCTGACATAGGTTCACCTTGACTTCCAGTGGTAATAATTACAATGCGCTTAGAAAGATGCCTGCGAACATCTTCAAATGGTATCATAACTTTATTATTAACATTAGGAAGATATCCATGCTTGGCAGCCATAGATATAGTGCGATTCATACTCATACCAGTGATAGCTACTTTTCGATTATATCTTATGGCACAATCAATAACTTGCTTAATACGATGAATATTAGAGGCAAAAGTGGTTACAATAATTCTTTTTTTTGCTTCTGCAAAAGCATTATACAGATGCTCCCCTACTTCCTTTTCTGAAGGAGAGTATCCTGACCTCTCTACATTTGTACTATCTGACAAAAGCAAGAGTATGCCTTGATTGCTATATTCGGCAATTTTATGAAAATCTATGAGTTCGCCATCAATAGGAGTTTGATCAACCTTGAAATCTCCAGTATGCATGATAATTCCAATATTGGTAAAAATAGCCAAACCAACTCCATCTGCAATACTATGACTCACCCTAAAAAATTCTACCTGAAAAGAACCTAAGGTAATTTTATCTTTAGGTTTAATACAGATCAAAGTAGGAGGTTTTTTTATTTCAAATTCTTCCAGCTTGCTCTCTAAAAGACCTAATGTTAATTTGGTACCGTAAATAGGAGCATCTATTTCTGGAATTATATAAGGTAAAGCTCCAATGTGATCTTCGTGTCCATGAGTTAAAACAATTCCTCGAATACGCTGCCGATTTCTTTTTAAATAGCTTATATCAGGAATGATTAAATCAATTCCCAACATCTCTTCTTTAGGAAACATTAAGCCAGCATCAATGACTATAATATCATTTGAATTCTCGATTATGGTCATGTTTTTCCCAATTTCCCCACAACCTCCTAAAGGAGTTACACACACCTTTAACTCATGGGAATTCTTTTTTTTCTGAAACTTATTTTTTTGGTATGAATTCATTTTAAAAGGATTGTCCTAACAGAAAAGAGAAATTTCAACTTTACATTCTTGGTCAGATAAAGGGCCAATAGCTGCAATAGTTAAGTACTTTTCTTGAAATATATAAGAGGCAATATCAAGAATATCTTTAGCTTGCACATCTTCAATTCTCTCAATAGTTTCTTCTATCGTAAAATATTTATTAAAATAAAGTTCCTGTTTAGCAATTCTACTCATACGATTGGAAGTATTTTCCATAGAAAGCATCATATTGCCTTTAATATTTTCCTTAGCCTTATTTAGCTCTGAACCCTTAATCTTTTTGTTTTTAACTTTAGAAAACTCATCTAAAACAATTTTTATTGCTTTATGATAATTCTTAGGACTGGTACCTAAATAAGTAGTAAAAAATCCCGAAGGTGAAAATGAAGCTTGATAAGAATAAACAGCATAAGCTAATCCTTCCTTTTCTCTAATTTCATAAAACAACCTTGAACTCATTCCTCCGCCCAATATGTTATTTAATAAATAAAGAGTATACCTATCTTCATGAGTATAAGGAAGTCCAATCGTACCAATACAAAGATGCATCTGCTCGCAATCTTTCTTTTGGTTGTAAATACAAGGATTTATTTGAGGAGCTTTTTCTTCTAAAACACTAGAACTAATTTCTAAACCTTCGAAAGCTTTTCTTATTTCTTCAAATACTTCTTGATGTTTAATATTTCCAGCTACAGAAATTACTATTTTTTCTGGATGGTACATATTATCTCTAAAATCTACCATTACTTCTCTATTTAAACTATTAATCACTTCACTGGTCCCAATAATAGGTTGTCCTAAACTATGATTGTTCCAAATGGTTTTGGCAAATAAATCATGAATTAACTCATCAGGGGTATCTTCATACATCTTAATCTCTTCTATAACTACTTGCTTTTCCATGGCAATTTCTTTCTTTTCAAATAAAGAATTTAAGACCATGTCAGATAAAAGATCTATAGCCAAAGGAAAGTATTTAGAAATAACTTTAGCATGATAACAAGTGTATTCTCTTTCGGTAAAAGCACCTAAAACTCCCCCTACCCTATCCATGGTAGCAGCTACTTCTCGAGCAGATCGATTTGGAGTTCCTTTAAACATCATATGTTCAATAAAGTGAGAAATACCGTTATTTTCGGGTTTTTCATTCTTTGAGCCTACGTTCACCCAGACGCCAATAGACACAGAAGTCACATGAGATATTTCTTCACAAACAATTCTTAAGCCATTTTTTAAAACTTCTTTATAAAACATTGTTCTAATCCTTGGACAAAGCAGCCTTGCGACTTAGGTTAATCCTATTTTGATCATCAATATCAATCACTTTTACCATTACTTCGTCACCTTCTTTTAAAATATCTTCCACCCTTCTAACGTGATAATCAGCTAACTGGGAAATATGAACTAAGCCTTCTTTTCCAGGCAATATCTCTACAAAAGCGCCAAAATTTGTCACTCTCATTGCTTTTCCTTTATAAATTTTTCCTATCTCTACTTCAGCAGTTAAGTATTCAATCATTTCTAAAGCTTGCTTAGCAGTTTCTTCATCAGAAGAGGAAATAGAGATCTTACCAGTATCTTTAATATCAATTTTAGCTCCAGTAAGTTCAATAATATTGCGAATAGTTCTTCCTCCAGGACCTATAACATCCTTAATTTTATTCGTATCTATTTTCATTTTAATAATACAAGGAGCATAGATAGAAATCTCTTTTAAGGAAGTTGGAACAACTCTTTTTATTTCTTCTAAAATAAAAAGTCTACCCTCTTTTGCTTGAGCTAAAGATTCTTTGATAGTTTCAAAACTCAAACCTTCGACCTTAATATCCATCTGTAAAGCAGTAATGCCTTTAATAGTACCGGCTACCTTAAAGTCCATATCACCAATATGATCTTCCTGCCCTGTAATATCGCTTAAAATAGCTGTCTTCTCCGAACTTGTAATAAGCCCCATAGCAATACCAGAACAAGGAGAAGAAATAGGAACACCAGCATCTATCAAGGATAAAGTTCCACTACATACACTAGCCATAGAAGTAGAACCGTTAGATTCTAAAATATCAGATACGATTCTAACAGTATAAGGAAAATCTTCCTCGCTAGGCATAAGAGGAATTAGGGCTCTCTCAGCTAAAGCTCCATGTCCTATTTCTCGTCTTCCAGGACCACGGTCAATCTTTGCTTCTCCTACGCTAAAAGCAGGAAAATTATAATGCAACATAAATTTTTTGCTACTTCTACCTTCAATATTATCAAGAATTTGTTCATCGTCTTCGGTGCCTAAAGTAGTAACAGCCATAGCTTGAGTTTGACCTCGAGTAAATAAACCTGATCCATGTGCTCGAGGAAGCATTCCTATTTTACAACTAATAGGGCGAATGGTTTTTAAATCCCTGCCATCTGTTCTTCGACCTTCTTTTAGTATACGATCTCTAACTATACTCTTTTCAGTTTCTTCAATTATTATTTTTATTTCCCCTTCTTGCTCTGGAAACTTTTCGATAAATCTTTCTATAGCTTGCCCATAAATATTTTCAATTTTTTCTTGCCACTGCTGTTTAGAAAGCCCAAATTCTATTTCTCTAATCTTAGCTACAGCAAACTCACTTACTAATCTTTTTAGCTCTTCATCTATAGTAGCTTCAACTAATAATAATCTCTCTTTATGGTAATTTTGGTATAAATCTTCTTGAAGTTTTATTGTTTTTTCAATATACTCTTTACTAAATTCTATAGCTTCTAAAATTATATCTTCTGGTATTTCACAAGCACCACACTCAATCATTATTATAGAAGAACGAGTGCCTGCTATCACTAAATCTAAAGAACTCTCCTTTTGTTCACTAAAAGTAGGATTAACAATAAATTTATCATTTATTCTCCCAATATTTACTGCACCTACAGGCTTATCAAAGGGAATATCTGAAATTAATAGGGCTGCTGATGCACCGATTATAGATATAATTTCAGGCTTATTTTCTTGATCGCAAGAAACTACAGTAGCAGTAATAACCACATCATTGCGAATATTTTTATTGAATAGAGGACGTAGAGGTCGATCTATCAGTCGTGAATTTAGTATTTCTTTTTCTTTGGGGCGACCTTCTCTTTTAATAAAACCACCCGGAAATTTTCCTGCTGCATAAGCTCTTTCTTTATAATCAACCGTCAAAGGGAAAAAATCTATACCTTTTTTTGCTTCTTTTGAGGCTACAACAGTTATCATCACCATAGTATCGCCATATCTTATCATAACACTCCCATTGGCTTGATTTGCTAAACCTCCCGCCTCTATAACTAAATCTCTTCCAGCAACCTTATCTTGTATGATATACATATAAACATCCTTTCTGCTCTTACTTACGTATATTTAATCTCTCTATAATAGCAATATAACGATTAACATCTTTACTTTTTAAGTAATCTAACAATTTTCTTCTTTGGGCAACCACCTTAAGTAGCCCTCTTCGAGAATGATGATCTTTAGAATGAACCTTAAAATGTTCGGTTAAATAACTTATTCGGGCACTAAGTAAAGCAATTTGTACCTCTGGAGAGCCAGTATCTCCATCATGCAACTCATATTCTTTCATAATACCCTTTTTCTCTTCTGTAGCCAAAACCATGATATCCTCCTTTTAGGATTTGTATATTTTCCCTTTAAATAATAGGCAAATCCATTAAAGTATTTATATTTTTAGCATTTTATCATACATGAATGTATTTGTAAATAAAAATCAAAGTATCTGTTATTTAAGAATTAAAAGTGAACCTTTTTATAGGATTTAAGTGATACCTGAAACTGAATGTTTATCTAATATCTTATCAGCCGATAATCTGTCTTTTCTTATCTGTTCAACTAATTCTTCTTTGTTAGAAAAAACCTCCTCTGATCGAATTCTTCTTATAAAATAAACAGAAATATTCTCTTGGTAAATATTTTTAGAAAAATCAAATATATGGGTTTCTAAAGTTAGAACATTTTCTCTAAATGTAGGACGAATACCTATATTAGCAACACTTTTAAAGTATTGATTTTTATATTTTATATAAGTAGCATATACCCCTTCTTTGGGTATAGTTAATTCTTTCTCTAAATAAATATTAGCTGTAGGATAACCTATTTCTTTACCTCTGTTGCTACCTTTAATTACTCTTCCCGTAATACAAAAGCTATGATTTAAAAACTGATTAGCTTTTTTAATATCTCCATCTTCAATAAATTTTCTAATTAGACTACTACTAATTATAGTATCATCAATTCTTAACGAAGGAACTCTATTTACTTCAAAGTTATATTTTTGACTCATCTTTTTTAATAAATCAATATTGCCTCTTTGTTTAATGCCAAATGTATGATCCTCGCCTACCCATATTTTTTTCATTCCTAATTTATCAATTAAGATTTGGCTCACAAAATCCTCTGGAGATAAATTAGCAATTTCTTGATTAAAATTAACCAACAGCACCTTGCTAACACCTAACTCCTTTAATAGTTTTATTCTTTCATCTAAGCTAGAGATAAGCCGTGGAGCACTTTTTGTAATTATTTGAAGAGGATGCGGGTAAAAAGTTAATACCGCACTTATTAAATTTTTAGAATTGCTTTCCTTGACTACTTCCTTGATTATATTTTGATGTCCATAATGCACGCCATCAAAAACACCTGCAGTGATTATAGACCCTTGCTTTTTAAAAACCTTAGATTTAAAATTTAATATATCTTTAATTAAGTACATAATTTTCGTCTAAAACTCAATGAGTTTAAATTTAAGTCTTAAAACATATCTATACAGATCAGATAATAGACTTACTGCGAAATAACAGCAATAGATACAAAAAAGCTTATAGATGCC
>JASEGW010000045.1 GCA_030017825.1 bacterium
TCTCCAAATCGCCTTTCTACCGTATATTATCAAAAAAGTTGCGGAATTGCTGAAATTTTGATTAATCAATTGACAATTTTTAATTTCTATGTTATATATAATATAATCAAATATATATAATTTTCAACTTTTATTCTGAGGAAAAGATATGGCAAATAAAATTTTAATTGTTAGCAATTTACGCAGTTTTCTATTAACTATAAAAAATATCTTAGAAAAATCAGGATATAAAACCTTAATTGCAAACGATGGTATTGAAGCTCTTAAATTAGCATTTATTGAAAATCCAAACCTTATTATTTCTGAGCTCAATCTTCCCCTTTTAAATGGACATCATCTTTGTAGGTTAGTAAAAAATAATACAGCAATTCATAAAATTCCTTTTATTATTCTTGTTGATTCAGATTATGATATAAAAAAACTTTTAAACATGCAAATTTGCCATGATGAATGCTTTACTAAAGATATTATTGGTGAATTAGAATCTCCTCAACTAATTCATACTGTACAAAACCTTATTAATCAAAAAGACAAGTTACCCCAAATATCTAAAATAAATACTCCAAAAACTCCTCCTGATATACTTTCCGTCACCAATGAACTCTTAGATTTTAAACTCCATGAACACACCATCCTTAATAGAATATCTCTCTTGTCTAAATCTGTTTATAGATACGAAGATACTATTATCTCAATTTTGGAATCTTTTGGAGAAGTTATTGACTGTGAAAGTATTGCTATTTTTATAAAAAGGATGGACACAGCTTTCATGGCCATTTATCTTTTTAGACCAATTGATACTAAATTTATCAATGAAATTAAAAAAAATATTTTTTCCTTCATTCAAAAAGAAGGCATTGAATATGACCATGAATACTTTAAGGTTAAAACTTTCCATGATAAAAATTTTAAAAAAGAACTTTCTCCATGCCTAAATTTAGAATCCTACTTAGCTTCTCCTATTGTCTCCCATGATAATATCATTGGAGTAATAGCGCTATGTAGTAAGGATAAACATGCTTTTTCCAAAAAAATAGAAGATACTTTTAAAAATATTGTCAATACAGCTAACGTAGTTATTGACAACACTATTATGTATGAACAAATGAGAAATTTAGTAATTAGCGATGGATTGACTCGACTTTATAATCATCGCTATTTTCAAGAAAAATTAGAAGAAGAGTTTTCAAGATCAAAAAGGTATAATTCAACCTTTTCCCTTGCCATGATTGACATAGATGACTTTAAGCATGTTAATAATGTCTATGGCTATCAAATAGGAGATATTGTGTTAAAGGAACTAAGCCATCTAATATACAACAACTATCGAATTATGGATATTTCGGCTCGTTTTGGGGGAGAGGAATTTTCTGTAATCTTGCCTGAAACAAACATAGAAGGAGCAAAACTCTCTGCAGAGAGACTAAGGAAAAATATCCAAAAGCATGCTATTAAAGGTTTAGACAAGAAAATTACTATAAGTATTGGACTCTCTGAGTATTCTTCTGCTTTAAAAGATAGATCAGAACTTCTCAACCAAGCAGAAACAGCTCTTCTAAAAGCCAAAGAACTTGGAAAGAATAAGGTTTTATCTTGGAAGGAAATAGGTTAGTTGTAAATGTGAATAGGAAAACTTATAGCACCTATTAATCAAAACTTTACATAAAATACAGTTTTTCTATTTGGCTTCCTAACTATAACTTTTTAACACAACCATGTTTATTCTATAAAAACAACATTATTCATTCGCTATGATTCTTACAATATCCGCTTTACTTATAATACCTATAAGTTTATTTCCCTCCATAACTGGCAATAAATGAAACCTCTTTTCACACATTATGGTGGCTATTTCTGAAATGTCCATTTCTTTACTTATAGAAACTACATCTTTAGTCATTATATCTTCTGCTTTTGTGGCTAATATTTTTTTTAAATCTTCATCAAAGCTTTTACTATTCAAATATATTACTCCCCCAAGAATGGTTATAGCTGTAGGAAAATGTATGTTTTTATCTATGGCTATTAAGTCATTTTCCGTTATTATTCCTACTATTTCTTTTTCTTTATTCAATACCGGAACTCCACTTATTCTATTGTTAGCAAGTACTGCAGCAACTTCTTTAACAGGTGTATCAACGCTTACTACAATTACATCTTTGGTCATAATATCTTCAGCTTTCATTCTATATCCTCCTATAATAACTTTTCCATTGGTATCATATTTCCAATATTTAATATCCTGTTGGGATCAAATATTTTCTTTGTTCTGGCAATTTCGTCTATTCCAAACTTTCCATACATAAGCTCTAAATAAGGTATAGTATAGTTATTTACCCTTACCACTTTCTTTCCTACTCCGTGCTCCCCAGAAATAGTTCCACCTAAATCAATAGCTTTTTTAGCAAATTGAACATAAAGCTCTTTTGCTACATTTAGTTCTTCCTCATTGTGAGTAATAAAATTAAAATGCAGATGACAATCTCCAATATGGCCAAATAACACATAATGAAAGCCATCTCTTGGAAATTTATTCTTATAAGTTTCCCCTATTTCTTTATAAATCTGCATTATCTTTGAAAAACAACCCTTTTCAACTACAAAGTCTGTTCCTAATTTATAGCTTTGGTGTTGCTTTAAATAACTATTTATACTCTCCGGAAGAGTATGCCTAAACTCTTTCTGTCTTTGCATCTCTGTTTCACTATCAGCAAACCAATCATCCTGAACATTTGAATTCTCTAAAATCTCACCTAAAAGCACCATGGCTCCTTCATCTTCAAATATTTCTGTAAACACACAAGCTTTATAATGATTCTTTACCTCTGGATACTTCTCTCTTATAAATTTTAAAGAACTCTCATCAAAGTATTCTATAGAAAGAACTCCTTTTTCTTTTACCGCTCTCAACTTATCTACATATACTAAAGCATCTTTTTCGCAGCTAAAAAATGAAATATCTCCTATAAAGTTTTTTTCTTTGGGACATAATTTAATTTTAATTTGAGTAATTATTCCAAGTATTCCCTCGTTTCCTATAAATAAATCAATTAAATCCATTCCTTCTTTTGAATACAAACCAGCAGCATTTTTAATTTCTGGCATATTGTATAAAGGCCTTTTAAAACAATACTCTTGGTTACTTTGAGATCTGAAATTAAACACATCCTGACTATCAGCAAATATTTCTCCTCGATTTATTATCAGCATATCACCATTAGCCAAAACTACATTTATTCCCTTTACCCAATCTCTAGTAGCTCCATAATAAAAGCTTCTTCCTCCTGAAGCATTTGTAGCTACAGTAGCACCAATCAAAGCCGATTTTTCAGTGGGATCTGGAGGATAGAAAAAATTATTAGGTAGCATTTCTGCTAATACCGAAATAGAAATACCTGGCGGTATAATTGCTTCTTGCTCTCCTTCGTTTATGCAAATAGAACATTCTCCAAGCAATGTAGACAAATCATTTCTCTTAAAACCAACCTTCAAAGAAACTTTTATCATCTTTTCCATGGAAATTATTACCCCTCCATGCATGGGTACTCTAGACCCAGTAATTCCTGTCCCGGCACCAGAAACTGTACATAAGCATCTTTCTTTATTAAACTTTTCTACGAGCTCCCCTACTTCATCCTCCGACTCTGGATAATACACTGCAGATACTTTTTCTAAACTTGCCCAAAAAGAATTACTTTCATCGCTCAAGTAATTCTGAATTATTTCTGGATTCTTGGAAATATTCATCTTGGTCTCCATTTAAAACATTAGCTTATAAGGTTATGCTAAAAGGTTAGAAATCAAAACACAATTCAATTATTTTTAGTAACTATTCAGCATAAACTTCGCACTAAGGAAATAAGTTGTTACATTGAACATTGCTGACTGAATAGTTACTATTTTTATAGAACACTGAATACTTATTTAACTATTATATAACTATACTGATTTTCTTAAAAAATGTCAAGCTCTTCTAAAAGCAATCTTTTTTAGTATCATTGTATATTTTTCTTGATAAAAATTTTAAATGTTGTTATACAGCATATAGTGGTTATTAAGCAAAAGCGGTCATGTTTTGAAAGGAATGGTCGATAAATATAGCATAAGACAAATAGAAGTAAATCAAAGACATGGCACAGCAGAAGAGATCAAGGAATGGCTGAAGAGAGAAAGAGATGTAAAACTTGCCAACCGATTAAATGTCATCCGACTATTTCAGATGGAATATAAGTATAAAGTAGTAGGTGAAAATTAATTTGCGCTATGACCGTCTTTGCTTAATAACTACTATAGGTAAGGAGAGTTTATGAAAACAGTCAATACTTCCATAATTTTCTTTTTACTATCAATCTCTTTACTGGGCTGTACGGAAAAAACAATTCAGAAAAAAGGGGAGGATGTAACCATGCTTGCAGGAAAAAACATCTTGATGATTATTGCTAAAAGTAACTTTAGAGATGAAGAATTTGAGGTTCCTTATCAATTATTTAAAAAAGAAGGGGCAAAAATAATCATAGCTTCATCTTCTTTAAATATTTCCAAAGGAATGTTAGGGAAAACTATTAAACCAGATGCTCTTCTTTCTCAAATAAATATAGACAATTTTAATGCCGTTATATTTATTGGTGGTTCCGGAGCCTCTGAATATTGGAATGATCCTACAGCTCACAATATTGCTAAAAATGCTATCATTAAAGGCAAAATACTTGCTGCTATTTGTATCGCTCCTGTAACTTTAGCTAATGCTGGTATTTTATCTGGAAAAAAAGCTACTGTATTTTCTTCAGAAATAGGCCCGTTAAGAGCTAAAGGAGCTATACTTTCTAATAAAGACGTAGAAATAGACGGCAATATTATTACTGCTTCTGGACCTACTGCTGCTTTTAAATTTGGAGAAACTATTATTAAAGAATTATGTAAAAAATAATACGTTTAGAGCAGAATACGTTTTCAATAAAATATTTAACCTGAGTTCGATATAAATCTAAGTTTATTTTTTGGGTTTATTTTTTGGTATTATGTGAAATACTTTTAAGTAGTTAGAATATAGAACTCAGAAGTTAGAGTAATTTGTATACCTAAATATTTACATTTATTGAACCCGTTATATCGAACCCAGGTTATTCAGTAAAAAACTACCTATATTTAAAATATAGTTATTTTTAAAATATAGTTATTTTTTTAGCAACATTTCTTCAGCTGTAAACCAATCACCTAAATCATTGCCATCAATTCGTCCTTCTTTTTCATATAACTCATATGCTTTTTTTTGAATTTCACTATATGATACATCTATTATGCTCTGAGAGTTTTTGGTTGTACTTTTTACAGCTTTTCTTTTTGTTGTGGCCATAATTTTATCTCACCTCCTTCTTTTTGTAAAATGGGTCCTATTTTGTTAGTTTATTTTCCTTTTAGCAATTCTACTTCAAAATATTTTTACATCAAATTACTTTATATGTCAAGAATATTTTTGACACTTAATTTCTATCTATTTTTTACTTTCCACTTCAAGCATTTTTAACATCTCTTTTACTCGGTATCCAGACTTTTCTGCATTTTGCATAATCTTTATAACTACCTTATGAAGATTTACTATACTTAAAGTCATTTTTTCTTTGTTGTCACAAAAATCATCAACTATATTAACTGCCGAAGTAACATATAGCCAATACATAAGTTCTTCTAACGATTCTTTGCTAAGCCATAATGTGTCTTCATTCCAGTTAAAATTCAGATACGCTCCGACTATATATTCGTTTAAAATATTTGTTATTCCTAAAAAATCTACTCTATTCAATGAAAAATCAAACCAATTATGATAAATAGTTAAAATTTTCAGGAGTTGAACTTCTTTTTTTGCTACCTGTTCATTGCAACCCATTTCTTTAAATGTCTGAACAATCATCTTTCCAAGCAACCATTCATCAATCCACTCGGCACTTTGCTGTTTGTAATTAATCTCTCTTTTTGCTTTTCCTAATCCTTGAACTATAATCCAACTCAACAAAATTCTCCAAAAAGGCAATTTATCATCATCTACAGAAAGATAAGACTTTAAGTATTTAACTGCTTGCTTATATTCTTCTAAATTAATTTTCTCTAAATCACCATTTAGCTTTTTAATTCTTAAAGCAGCCATCAAAAGACTTGTAGTCTCATTTGTAGTTTTTTCTTCGCTACCTTTACCATTAACATATTCTTTTATTTTAGAAAGTAAATTTTGCATATTTTGTTTGAAAATGTCCAATTCTTTTTTAATATCCAATGGAGCAGCTTTTGACATCTCGCCACCAATATCTGCTAATTTCTTTAACATATTTTTATTCATAACTTGTTTAAATGCTGTTAATATTGGTTCAAGATACATCTCCTTATACGCTTCTTCCATACTTGGCACACCACAACCATTTAACATATTTGTCAAACGGTTATAATAACCACTATGATCATCAAATACTTCATTAAAGCCCAAGAAAACATGGTATTGATATGCTTCTAGTTCCACATATAATCCTTTTTCAGCAATTTCTCTACCCTGACGAATATATTCTAGTCCTATCTTATGATCTCTAAAAATATAGTAATGGTGACTATCTGTTTTTATTCCAAGTCCCTCTGCCAGAGTTTTCTGAATAAGTTTTCTCTCGCCTGGATTTTCACCTTCTACGGACATGGCTGCGGAATTGTGTATCCATCCTCTTGTAGTAGCATATCTATTATTATAAATTATTAGCGCTTTCTCATCACTAGCCTTATTAGAATAAGCAAAAACATCTTCATTTACCCAACCATACTCTGAATAAAAATCATACAAAACAAAGTTTTTTACACCACTAAAAAGATGACGCTTTTTCATAAGAGGAAAAACTTCTGCTTCGTGACGATGCACTAAATCCCAATCTATTTCTTCGTTCCAGTATGCTTTTCTATATTCCATACCATACTTTTCTGTAAAGCCTTCTATTTGACCATGACCAAACATAGGAAGCCCAGGCATAGTAACCATCATAGTAACAATCCCAAAGTATTTATCTCCCTTTCCAAACTGAGCTATAGCTGTCTGCTCATCAGGATTGTTCATAAAGTTAACAAATCTCTTCAGTATTTCTGGATCAAACTCTATAACCTTCTTTATAACGCTTCTGTAATTAGCATTTTCCTCCATTTTTAGCATATTCATAAAAGCACTATTATATACTCGATGCATTCCTAAGGTGCGAACAAAATATCCTTCCATCAACCAAAACGCTTCAGCTAAAAGAAGAGTGTCTGGTACTTCTTTAGCTATTCTATCTACAACCTCCCGCCAAAATTCCTTTGGAAACAACTTGTCATATTCTTCTCTTGACATTCCAGAACCTGCTCTGGAAGGAATATCGCCACCTGTTCCTGGAAGAGGGAACCACAATCGCTGATAATGCTTTTTAGTTAAAGTCATAGCCGCATCAAATCTAATAATAGGAAATTCCCTGGCAACATGTAAAATCGTTTGAATCACTGCTTCTCTGACATCTTCTCTTAAGAAATTTAGTTGGGCTGTATCATTCCAAGGCATACTTGTTCCATCATTGCCATGATAAATATACTTAACATCTCCTGTCCAATGGTCCACTCGCTTAAAAACTACCGCTGCATCTCTTCTGTCCCAATAACCATCTTCTATATAAATACCTACTCGCGAATCCCAAGAAAGGTTTTGACCAGAAAAATTGTAACTTGGAAAAGGAGGATAGTCTGATTGTATGAACCAATCAGGATGTTCTATTACCCATTTAGAGTAAATTCCCACATGGTTTGGTACCATATCACTTGACAATCTTATACCTCTCTGCCAAGCTTTACTTTTAAGATTTTCCAAAGCTCCTTCCCCACCTAAATCATTTGCTATTACATAGTCATAAAGAGAGTATGCCGAAGCAACCGCTTCTGGGTTTCCGCAAATTTGTTTTATTGTTTGAGAGGCTGAGCTTCTTTCCCATAACCCGATAAGCCAAAGTCCGGAAAATCCCCAGGAAGCTAAAATATCCAACTCTTCATCTGGTATCTGATCTAATTTGGTAATTGACCGCTTGTATTTCTTAGATAATTGATCCATCCAAACATATATATTTTTTGCTATTAAAACAACTCTTGGCATCCAATCAAGGTCCTCACTAAATTTTTCTAATTCTTCATACTCATACCCTTTAAAGGAGGGAACAAGACTTGGACCTGGACCACCTAGACCCGGACCAAGAAAAGAAAACTTCTCTTCTTCTTTGATTAAATCTAAAGCAAGCAATATTCTCTTCATAAGTTCTTCAGATATTATTATCCCCCAATTATCCTTTATATATTCAAGCTGTCCTGTTAAAGAATTTGGTGCAGCTACTACAGGGGCTTTTAATAAATCAATAAGAACTTGATTATTGGGACCAAAGACTGGTTGAGTCGTAAAAAAATCATTAATTGAACCTATAAAAGGCTCATAAGAAACATCTCTGTCTAATTCACTGTCATCAAAAAGCTCATTAAAAACCATAAATGCTGGGTTATTATTAGCCAATGACAGAAGAAGCATCTCTTCGCAAGCAATTTCTACATTTGGCACATCTTCTGTTTTGCTCTTCATATACTCTTCAGTAGATATTTTCTCTTGGTAAACAATAAGTGGAGGAAATAATTCTACAAATCTTAGCAATGTCTTGTTAGTTACATCAGAACTTAAATGTTCTCCTATCCACTTTAGAGCATTCTTAAAAGACTCTGTATTTTTCTGCTGTCTATAGACCCCTATAACATAATGCAAAATCTCGTCAATTAAACCCATGGCATTTAACTGGCCAGCTTTTATAGTCTTTTCAGGATGATTTTTAAGATCTCTGCGCTCATTTAACTTTTTAGCAAACAAGCGAACAGCATTGAAATTAGATAAAACTACATTTCCAGTAAGAGTAAAAAGGCTATTATCAAATTTATAAAAATCTCTTACTTTTTTTGAAACATGAAATTCAAGAGGGAAATAGTTTTTTCTATAACTTTCTCCTTTGCATTCCAACTTTGAAGTAAGGTAAGCTTTTTGGGAAAACAAAGGAGAGCTATTATCTCCTTCATCGTAAAAGTATTCTTTTTCCATAGCATTTAATTCTTCTTTCTTATTCTTCATATTATTCTTTATAGACTATTCCTTTCTTTTTATGATAAGTTCTTAAATTTCCATAATAAGCTGAATAACCTTTAAAAGTTAAGTTCGAACAAGGATAATATTGTCCTCACAATTTCAGATTTATACTGTATAAAAACAATCCTTGTTGCTGATTACAGAGAAAAATAAATTCTTATACTATTGAGTTATTAGAAGACACTAAAGATACTTTTATAGATTTAAACTCTTTTCTTTAATTATACATAATTTCAATTAATACTCAGAAATACTAATCTTTAAACTTAGCTTTATGCTGAATAGTTACTAAATACAGATAAATTATTTATTATACCTAAATATATTATAATAGCAACCTAATTTTAAAATTATTTAAAACTATTTTTTAAATGCAATCGCACTCTGTCTATTTCAAATTAACTAAACCTAAGTTTACTAATATAATGCCTATTAGTAAAATAAATATACCAGGAAGCCGAAACTGCTTATCAGGATAGCTAATCCATTCCTTAATAAACTCCTTAGCTTTTTCTGGAAAAAAATTTATTAAAGCTCCTTCAAATATTTCAATAATTCCAATAATAATCAATATCCAAGCCATTATTACCTCCTTGCATATTATATCTTAAGCTATTTTCTATTCCTATCAATACAAAGCGCTATCTTCTAATAGCAAATATACACAAAATAATTCCTGCGAATCCTAAAACAATATTAGGAAACCACATAGAAAACAAAGGAATTAAAATCCCTTTTTTTCCTAATGTTTCTCCGCAAATTAAAAACAAATAGTAAAAAAAGATAATTAAGATACTAAACCCCAATCCAATCGATTTTCCACTTTTTTTAGCCAGTAAACCCAAGGGAGTGCCAACTAAAGTAAAAACAATACAAGCAAAAGGTATAGATATCTTTTTATACAACTCTACTAAAAATAGATTTATGTCTATATTCCTCTCCTTGTATTCTTTAATTTTTTCTCTTAATTCTTTTGAAGTCATTTCTCTAAGACCCTTACAATGTTCTTCGCTATAAGTTTCCTCTTGAGAGTTAAAAATAACTTCATGGGTATTAAATTTCATAATATGATACTTCTCTTTTTCTTTTTCTAATGTTTGATGAATAGTGCCATCCTTTAATGCCAACACTTTATCTTGATTCTCACTTTTTACGGTTCCTTTCCAACAACCACTTTTTGCAAAAATATACCTAAACAAAATATCTCCATCTTCTTCCTTTATCTTTTCGTAAAGATAAATTCCCTTTATAGTGTTTCTCTTGTTATCGATTTTATTTACATATATTTCTTTATTGCCAATTTTAGTAAACACTTGTTCTTCAATAGAAATAGCAGGTTTTTTTTGCACGATTTGATAATATAGACTTTTATAAGCATGATTTGAACAAGGAAGAAGGGTATCATTTAAGATAGCGTTTAACAAAAAGAAGGAGAAGCCTAAAAAAAGAGCTAAATATATTAAAGAGTTTAAGGAAATACCTACAGCTTTGATAGCAGTAATTTCATTATTGGCAGATAATTTTCCCCAAGTAATTAAAACTGCTGTAAGGACACCCATGGGTATAGTAATGGCAAAGGTAGCCGGAAGATAGTATGCAAATAATTTGATTATAGAAAAGAAAGCTACATGTTTAGTTACCAAAAATTCACTTAAAATAAATATTTTATCCATTATAAAAATAAAAGTAAAGATAAAAAGCCCCAACAAAAAAGAAGATAAGTACTCTTTTGTAAAATATCTATAAAGTATTTTCATAAGGATAAAGTTAGCATATATAAGGTATTTGTCAAGGATAAACATATACCTATCTATTTTCCAAACAATGTTTTTTCTAAATTTAAGAGCAAACAAAATATGTTATTTACAATCATACCTTAAATGTGATAAACTTTAATAATCGTTTAATTTATTCCTTCTTCTTGATTTTTTGCTCTAAGCCAATTAGGAGAAATATTTTATTTACTAACCTGAGTTCGATTTAAATATGAGTTTAAGGGTTAATATTTTTGAGCATTAAT
>JASEGW010000046.1 GCA_030017825.1 bacterium
TTCGGATTTAAAATATCCAGATTAAATACCGAAAAACTTATGCTTAAGTATTTATGTGTATAGCTAAAATGAATGAAATTTCTAAAATTCGCAATTTTGCCATTGTGGCTCATATTGACCACGGAAAATCAACATTAGCTGATAGGCTAATTGAATATACTAATACTCTGGAAAAACGCAAATTAGAAAAAGATCAAATTTTAGATGACATGGACATAGAAAGAGAACGGGGAATTACCATCAAAGCCCATCCTATAAGATTAATCTATCAGGCTAAGGACAATAAAAAATATATTTTAAACCTTATTGATACTCCTGGACATGTAGACTTTACTTATGAGGTATCCCGAAGTTTAGTAGCCACTGATGGTATTATATTATTAATTGATGCTTCTCAAGGAGTGGAAGCTCAAACTTTGGCTCATGCTACCTTAGCTAAATCATTACAAAAGAAGATAATTCCTTGCATTAACAAGATAGACCTGTCAAATGCTGACTTAGAGTCTACTTTACATCAGATTGAAAAAGTATTAAATTTAAATCCAGATGAAGTTATCTTAGTAAGCGCTAAAGAAGGTATAGGAATTACAGATTTATTAGAAGCAATAGTAAATAGGTTCCCTGCTCCATTGGGAAATAGCCAAGATGCTCTTTCTGCTTTAGTCTTTGATTCTTGGTTTGATCTTTACAAAGGAGTAATATTATATATTAGAATGATGGATGGGGTTATTAAATCAGGAGATCAAATACTTTTGATGTCCAATAATAAGAACTATTTAGTTACAGAGGTAGGAACATTAGCTTTAGACCTACACCCCCAAAAAGAATTAAAAGCTGGAGAAGTGGGATATATTTTTGCTGGAATTAAGAATGTAGAAGATGTAAAGATAGGAGAAACTATAACCTCTAAAAATAATCCTGCATCCAAACCCCTTTCGGGTTATAAAGAAGAAAAACCCATGGTATTCTGCAGTTTTTACCCAATAGACTCTTCAGATTATCAAAATTTAGCAGACGCTCTTAAAAAACTAAAACTAAATGATGCTTCTTTTATGTCTGAACCAGAATCTTCTAGTGCTTTAGGGTTTGGTTTTAAATGTGGTTTCTTAGGACTTTTACACAAAGAAATTATTCAAGAGCGCATAGAAAGAGAATATTGCATTAAATTAATTTCAACCTCTCCTAATGTTTTATATAAAGTTACAATTAAAAATCAAAATTTAATTGAGGTAACCAATCCTGCCTTATTTCCTAATCCCTCAGAAATTATTAAGATGGAAGAGCCTTATATATTAGCTACTATTATTACTCCTTCAGATTATATTGGATCTTTAATGAAATTATTAACCAATAGAAGAGCAACTCAAAAATCATTTATAAGTTTAGATAACAATAGAACAATTGTAACTTATGAAATTCCTTTCGCAGAAGTTGTAATAGATTTCTACGATAAATTAAAGTCTTTAAGTCAGGGGTATGCTTCATTTGATTATGAACATATTGGATATAAAGAAACCAAACTCATAAAATTAGATATATTAATTCTGGGTGAAGCTGTAGATGCTCTTTCCATAATTGTCTATTATAATAAAGCTGATACCATAGGAAGAAAATTAGTAGAGCAGTTAAAAAATATACTCCCTCGCCAAAATTTTGTTCTTCCTATTCAAGCTGCCATAGGAAACAAAATTATTGCTCGGGAGAATATACCTGCTTTTCGTAAGGATGTTATCGCAAAATGTTATGGTGGAGATATTACTCGGAAAAGAAAATTATTAGAAAAACAGAAAGCAGGAAAGAAAAGGTTAAAAAAAGTAGGCAAAATAGATATTCCCCAAGAAGCCTTTCAAGCTATTTTAAAAATTTAGAACTTTTTTTGGATGTAGATTAATCTGAGTTCGACATAAGAATATGTTCCTTTATTTTAAGTTTAAATCGAACTCAGGTTAGATTAAAAACAAATAATAAAAGACAACTGATAGCTGTCAGAAAACTCTGATTTCTGGTTTCTGGTCTCTGATTTCTAACTTCCGAAAAACATCTGTATCTTAATTAATCTAATTAATCTAAAAGATGAAATACCTTATCTCTTTTTTGATGATAAATGTTTTTTTTCTAACAACTACTTGGGCAAAAGTAGAAGATAAAAAGATTATTATTGAGCATGCTGAAAAGTTAAGCTTTGTAAGTAAAGATAAAAAAAAAGTTATAAATCTTAAGGGAAAAGTTAAGCTGCTTAACGAACAGACTACACTGTATGCACAGTATGTTCAATTCATTCCCAAGTCTAAATTGCTTATTGCTCAAAAAGAAGTACTTTTAGAAGAT
This sequence comes from bacterium, assembly GCA_030017825.1. GTDB lineage: Bacteria > UBA9089 > JAHJRX01 > JAHJRX01 > JAHJRX01 > JASEGW01. Next base: position 2,329 of record JASEGW010000046.1, read on the forward strand.
AAAAATCAAAAAGTTTGGGGAGATAGATTAATTTTAAACGTTGACACTAATCAAGGACAAATAAAAAATATTAAATCTTATCAAGAACCTACTTTCTACAAAGGAAATATAGCTTATATCAAGAGTAGAAATCATTATGGTATCAAAGAAGCATCTTTAACTACTTGTAATTTAAAATGCAACCATTATTCTATGAAAGCTAAAAGTATTGACCTAAAGATTAAAGATAGGTTTTTAGCTAAAAATGTATTTTTAAAAATTGGAAACACTCCTTTATTCTACCTTCCTTGTTATAGAGGCTCGTTAAAGGATAAACATACTCATTTAAGTGTTAAGCCAGGTTGCAGCAAAAGTGATGGATGGACAACTAAGGTTAAGTATCATTATTGCTTAAATAAAAATAACTCTGGTTTAATGCTTTTAGACTATTATGAACTACGCGGTTTCGGCCGAGGATTCAACCATGAATATACAGTAGAAGGACAAAGTAAGGGGAGATTAAATTTTTACTATATAAAAGAGGATAGGGATCCAAATGCTAAAATAAGAAGGCGCTGGAGTGTATCAAACCATTACTACCAAACTTTTCCTAATAATTTAACTTTAACTAATAATATTAATTATGTAAGCGATAAATCTTTTAGCAAATATTATGGTGAGAGCATATATGGCCTTACAAATGAAATTAGGTCTAATATTTCATTAACCAAAAGAGTGCCAGCTTATTATACCTTAGGGGCTACTTATGATCGCTATGATGTTTTAGATAAAAATAAAGACAAAATTGTTAAAAAAGAAGAGTTGTTGCCAAGTATTAATTTTAATACTACAAGACTAGAACTTAAGAAAAGTGAATGGTTTTACACAATATTTACTCAATTTGGAAGGAAATATAAGAATAAGTATTATTATAACTTTTTAGATGGAAACATTGACCTTCTAAAGAATTATCATTTTCCAAGATATAAAATAGGTAGGTGGATTTCTTTTTCTCCTTCTTTTAGCTTAGATGGAGATTGGAAAGATAAGGAAAGTATTCAAAAGAATGAGTCTTATTATGATGCTCACTATCATACTAATTTTGTGGTTCCCATTAAGCTTTACCGAAAAAAAATTAGAATTAATCCTCAATATAGTTATAAAAGAAGTTTTAAAGACTCAAAAATAAAAAAGAATAAGTTAAAAGTAGAATATATACATTTACTCAAAAGAAATATGGACATTAATTCCGCTTTTGGGTATAATTGCTTAAAAAAAGAGTATGATAATTTAACTACTCAATTAACAATAAAAAGGGAGGATTTTAAATTAGGTAAAAATTTAAAATTTAAAACAGCTAACTTTTTTTTAAATAATAATTATAATATAGAAAAACAAGAGATTAAAAGTATTGATACTTCCTTAAATGCTTCTGTAGAAAAAAATAAGAAGAATTATTGTTTTTATCTTGGCAGTAGTTATGTTCCTAACACAATGTCTCAACTTAGAGGTAAGTTTTCTACTGATTTTATAAAGTTTTTAGATTTAAGTTTTTGTACTTGGTATGACTTAAAAAAACAGGAATTTCAACAGGGTGAGATTATATTAAAGAGAGATTTACATTGTTTTGAATCACAATTAAACATACAAAGATCTAAAGTCTATGGAAGCAGTCCTGTCGAATGGGAAACCAATGTTTCATATAGATTAAATTTGAAAAGTTTTAAGGATACTAAATTAAGTATTTCTCAAGATGGAAATGTGGGAAAATTTGGATTAGGAGATGTTTTTGAATACTAATTCTTTTTTATAGAATATGGACATTTTTATAGAAAAGAAGTTAATTATTAGATTCTCCTAGTTATAAAAATATTTTGCTATTTTAAAGTATGAAAATAAAAATTAATTACTTTTATCTAAGAGGTCATTTTTGATCTTAAGGAGATTTAGTGTTAAAGCAAAAAATAGGTGTTAGCCAAAAACAAGTATTAATTCCTCAGCTACACCAAAGTTTAAAAATACTTCAGCTCTCTAATATGGATTTAATAGAAGAAATAAAAAGTGAAATCATAGAGAATCCTTTTTTAGAAGAAGCAGAAAAATCTAACATAGAGAGAGAAAAAGACTTAAAAGAAGAAATAAATTTTGAAGAAAGCAGACAAGATATAGTAGATACATCAGAGATATATAGCGCACTTAAAAACCCAGAAACTACAATACAGAATTATCGTGGAATGGAATGGATAGCTTCTAAAGAAGCAACAATATATGATTACTTATTACATCAATTGCAACTTATTTCTTTGTCAGAAAAAGAGTATTTTATAGGTAAGTTGCTTATAGAGAAAATAAATACAGATGGTTATTTAGATTGTTGTCTAAAATGTATTGCTGAAATAGTGAAAGATGATGTTAAGATAGTAGAAAAAGTTCTACAAAAAATTCAAAAATTTGAACCTCCAGGAATAGCAGCGAGAAATTTAAAGGAAACTTTACTTATTCAGGCTGAATATTTGGAAATATTAGATAGTAATTTAAAACAAATTATAGAAAAATATCTTTTGAACATCCAAAAAAATGAGTATAAAAAAATTGCTCAAGACTTAAATATTTCTCAAGAAGAAGTTTTAGATTATATCAACCAGATTAAAACATTAGAACCTAAGCCTGCCAGACTTTATGGAAATATTCCTATCTTATATGTTTTGCCTGATGTAGTTATAAGGAAACATGAAGATCAATATGTAATTGAATTATGTAACGATTGGTTGCCCACTCTTCGAATCAGTTCTTATTATACTAACTTGCTAAAGAATCGAAATATTCAGAAAGATATAAGAGCTTACTTAATAGAAAGACTAAGAAAAGCCAAATGGTTTATGAAATGCATTGATCAACGTCAGCAAACTATTTTAGTTATCACCAATGTCGTTTTTAAGCATCAAAGGGATTTTTTAGATTACGGACCAGATAAATTAAAAACTCTAAGAATGGAAGATATTGCCAATTCTTTAGGAATTCATCTAAGTACGGTAAGTCGAGCTATTTCTAATAAGTATATCCAGACTCCAATTGGGTTATTTAGCTTTAAGTATTTCTTTGCAGTTGGTAAAGAAGGAATATCTGGTAAAAATGTTTCCAGAGTCAGTATTAAGGAAAAACTAAAACAGATTATAAATGAAGAGGAAAAAAAATCTCCTTTAATCGATGAAGAAATTGTAGATGAGTTTAAAAGGCAAGGATTTCAAATTGCCCGTCGAACTATTGCTAAGTATAGAAACGAACTGTGCATACTTCCGTCAAATTTAAGGAAAGAGAAATAGGTCTAAACTGTAACCATTCAGCATAAACCTTAATTTAACAACTTTACAAATTTTAAATTTAGTGTTTTGTGGTTTTTTAAATGCATTGTTTGAGATAAATGCAAAGAAGGAGTTAAGTATAAAATGAATCTTGCCGATGAAATTATTAGAAGTCGTTATGGAAAATTAGAAAAACTACTAAATGAAGGCATAGATCCTTTTGGCAGTAAATATGAAATAACAAGCAATTCTAAAGAAATTAAAGATAATTTTAAAGAAGAAAGAAGAGTGAGAATTGCTGGTAGAATTATTTCTTTGCGTCAACATGGCAAGGCTTGTTTTGCTAATATAAAAGATTCCAAAGGAGAAATTCAGGTTTATGCTAAATATGATGCTTTAGGAGAAAAATATTTTTCTATTTTTACCATGTTAGATATAGGAGATTTTATAGGAATTTCCGGATTAGTATTTAAAACTAGAAAAGGCGAGATTACAGTCTCAGTTGATGAATTTACATTTTTAACTAAATCCTTACATCCTCTTCCAGAAAAGTATCACGGCTTACGCGATGTGGAAACTCGATATCGACAAAGATATACAGACTTAATCGTAAATAATGAGGTCACAAATCTCTTCGTATTGAGAAGTAGTATTATCTATAAAATTAGAGAATTCTTGAACAAGAACGACTTTTTAGAAGTAGAAACACCTATGATGCAATCTATTCCTGGCGGAGCATCAGCTAGGCCTTTTGAAACTTATCATAATGCTTTAGGAATAAAACTTTTTTTAAGAGTTTCTCCAGAATTATATCTAAAAAAATTAGTAGTAGGAGGATTAGAGAAAGTTTATGAATTAAATCGCTGTTTTCGTAACGAAGGTATTTCTACTAAACATAACCCAGAGTTTACTATGATAGAGATTTATCAAGCTTATGCTGATTATTCAGATATGATGGATTTAACAGAAAGAATAATAAAATTTGTAGCTAAAGAAATATCAGGTTCTCTGGACATAGATTATCAAGGAAAAAATATAAAATTAGATACACCGTGGAAAAGAATTACCTTATTAGAAGCTATTAAAGAATACACAGGAGAAGAAATAAAATCTTTAGATGAAATTAAAGAACTTGCTGTAAAGCTAAAAATAGAATTTCAAGAAGAAGAGAATGAAGGAGAAGTATTAGATCATATTTTTGGGGAATATGTGGAACCCAATTTAATAGACCCTACATTTATTGTAGACTATCCAGCAATAATTTCTCCTTTAGCTAAAAAGAAGAAAGATTCTCCTGATTGGGTAGAAAGATTCGAACTATATATAGCTGGGCAAGAATTAGGAAATGCTTATTCAGAGTTGAATGACCCCATAGAACAACGAGAAAGATTCCAGACTCAAAAAAAAGAAAAAATTGACGAAGATTTTTTGTTAGCTTTAGAATATGGTCTTCCGCCTACTGGAGGCTTGGGAATTGGTATTGATAGACTAGTAATGATATTTGCCAATGCTCATTCTATAAAGGATGTAATCCTATTCCCTCAGCTTCGACCAATAGAATATTAAGGTTCAATAATTAGCAATAAAAAATACAAAAAATAATTTTCAAAAAACAGAAAATTTGGCATATAGCTTTTTGTCCACCTTCTTCTGTTTTTTTATTTTTCGATTATTTAACACATCCAAAAAAAGGAGTATGAAATTGATTCAAATTTTAATAAAAGGTGGAATCTTAATTATTCCCATTATAGCTTGTTCCATAATTGCTATCGCCATTATTATTGAAAGAACTTATATATTGATAAAGATTAGAAAAAAATCCAAAAAATTTCTTTCTATCTTGAAGACTATTATAGAAAATGAAGATTATGCACAAGCAACAGCATTTTGCGAAGAAGAAAATTTTATAGTATCTTCTATATGGAAAGAAGGAATAGAAAAAATCATAAAAAAGAAAAAAGATTTTAAAGAGACTATGGAAGATAAGTCATCGGCTTTGGTTTCTTATTTAGAAGAAAGACTAAATACTTTAGCTACCATAGCTCATGTTTCTCCTCTTTTGGGGCTTTTAGGAACTGTAACGGGTATGATTAAAGCATTTATGAAGGTAGAGCAGCTAGCTGGAAGAGCAGATGCAGCTGCTTTAGCAGGAGGAATTTGGGAAGCTTTAGTCACTACTGCTGCAGGATTGGTAGTTGCTATTTTGGCTATGGTTGCTCATCATTATTTAGTAGATAAAGTTAATAATACAATTAAAGAGATAGAAGAGCATTCTTGCAAATTAGTCTTCTTAATTAACGATAAAAATGACTTTTCGGGTAACTTGCTGTGAAATTTAAAAAAGCATTAGGCTTAAAAGCTCGCTTAGAAATAACTCCTTTAATAGATGTAGTGTTTTTGCTTCTTATTTTCTTTTTATTATCATCTTCTTTTGTATTGCAACCAGGAATTAAAATAAAACTACCTAAAGCTAAAACTACAGAAATAACAGAAGAAAAAGAAGTGTATATTACTATTGATAAACAAGAGCATTTTTATCTTAATGATAAGCTAATTCATGAAGAAAAATTAATTAAAGAACTACAAAAAATCTCCAAACAAGATCCTAATAAATTAGTTGTTGTAAAAGCTGATAAAGATGTTTTTCATGGAACAGTTGTTTGGGTTTTAGATAATATAAAGGAAGCTGGATTAAATAGATTAGCCATTGCTACTGAACCAAAAATTGACAGGTAAAGAAGGTTTTATGGAAAGGTCAAAGTTTAACAGATTTCTTATAATCTCAATTAGTATTCATATAATTGTGGGACTAATTTTTTGCTTTATAAACTTTAAACATTTTATGCAACCAAACTCAAAAATAGTTGAGATTTCTCTATTAAATACAATAAATACAACACCGTCAAAAAATTTTTTATGTATAGCAACAAGCATGGTGGATAAAATATGTGAAACAACAAGGAACCTTGTGTGTGAAAAAACAGGAACCTTTGGGGATAAAAAAAGAATAAATAGTAATTCCTATTTAAGCAGTTTTAAAATCAAAGAAGGTATTATAGAAAGAGACCATTCAGCTCTAAAAGAATTAGAAGACATTAACTTAAAAACTCATCTAAAAAACGTTTTTATATCCGATCAAACAGTTATTTCTAAAGCGACAACTAAAGATACGCTAGACTACTTAAACATTTCAAAAGATACTGTAAGTGAAAGTCCTTTAGATGTTCCAATAATAGAAAAAGAGACTAAATTTTTAGCAAAAGATAATGAAAATTTATTAAATAATTTATCTTATACAACCAAAATCAGCGGACCTATATCTTTGAGAAAAGTATTATATCAAGAAGGTTTTAAAATTCCTTCCTGGGTAGAAAAAGAAGGGCTTAATTTGCAAGGTAGATTTAGATTCTGGGTATTATCAAATGGTTATGTAGATAGAGTTTCAATAGAAGAATCATTTGGTGATAGGCGAATAGATTCATTAGCTTCATCAGCTATATCAAAATGGAGATTCTCTCGGCTTTCAAATTACTTAAAAAACCAGGAAGAGTGGGGATTAATTGATATAAAAATTTTATTGAGATAAAAAATCATTTATGTTATAGTTATTATGAGAAATAGTATGGGTTATGATAAGCGCTAATGTGCTTTTCGTAACCCATAATTATTTTTATGCTTAATATTATATTGCCACAACCAAAAAATATAGTTGTCTGAAAATAAAAATTTAAACTAGATATGAAAATATGGTACTTCTTAAGTAAAAGTAGTTATATTAACTTATTGCCTATTACCCTATTCCCATTTTTTATTTCACCTGGTTTCATTTCTAAAAATAGGTTTTGTGGTTAATTTCTCTAAAATGAAAAATAAAAAAGTTATTTTATTTATATATACTACTATTTCCATTTTAATAATTACTTATATTAGTTATTTTGTATTTATATCTCAGAAAGAAAGAATAAAATATTCTATTAAAAAAACATTAATTTATAATATTGAAAATAAGCTAAATTGCAAAATATGTATAGATAAGATTGAAGGACCTTTTTTTAATAGAATAATTCTAAATAAAATAAACATTGTTAATGTAACAAATAACTCTATTATCAATATAGAAAAGATTGTATTAAAGTACAGTTTGTGGAATTATTTAAGCAAAAAAAATGAGGGGCTGAGAGTTTATGAAGTAGAACTGTACTGTCCGCATATTTGTCTAACAAAAGATAAAGCGCAAGGATGGAATTGGAAAAATTTCTTAAATTTTGAAAGATATTATAGTAAAGAATGTCCCAAGGTTGTTATAAAAAATGGTCTTCTGCGCATAATTGATCCCTTATATAATATAAATATTACCCTTAAAAAAATTAATCTTTTACTTAGTCCTAAAGCAAATTCTCTCCCTTTTGTATTTAATAGTGTTTTAGGAGAAAAAGGAGAAGAAAGTCTTCGTCTTATTGGAAACATTGATAGACTTTATCCTTTAATGACAAATTTTAGATTAATTTTTAATGATATAAGTATTAAAAAATTTGAAAATTTACTTCAAAATTATGTAGAAAAAATAAACGCTGGACATTTATCAGGAGAAGTTATCGGATTATTAAATAAGACCAATCAAGGAAAGTATTATCTATCCTATAAAGGAAGATGTGAGTTAAATAAAGGCAATTTTAAACTTCATCGCTTACAAGATTTCGTTGAAGGCGTCTCTTTAGAATGCAATTTCAGAAAAGGTTTACTGGATAAAAAAAATCTGCAGTTTCTTCCTTCCCAAATATGTTTTAATCTCCAAGAAGCTTTTTATAAAAGAGTTCCCTTCTCTGGTTCTATAAAAGAAAATCCTTTTTTTACTAAAGTAAACTTATCTTTTTTTAGAATTACTCTCCAAAATTTAAATAAAATATTAAACTTAAATACAAAACCTTTAATCTTTGAAAGAATAAAAGAAATACAAGGAAACTTAATTATAGAAGCTCAACATAAAAAAGAAAAAGATTTTTGGCAAGGAGGTATTAATTATCAAGATCTGATAATATCAGGAGAAGGTTCTCTTCCTTCTATTTCCACTAAGTTTAAGTATAAGGATCATAAAGTTGATTTATTTGATCTATCTTGGGAAAGAGGTGCTTTTTTATCAGGAGAAATAGATTTACGAAAAATTTCTTCTTTAAAAATAAATTTACAGTTTAAAGAAATGTCTTTAAAGAATACTTTAAAAGCATTTAAATTAAATTCTCCAAAATATTTCCAATACTTAAAATTAAATGGATATATAAACATTGTGGGAAACTTTTTAAATGGACATATAAACATTGGGGAAAACTTTAATAAACTTAGGTATGAAAACCTTCTTAAATTTGAT
>JASEGW010000047.1 GCA_030017825.1 bacterium
GTTAAAATTTCAATTTAGCGAAGAAATATTAATCCTTAAACTTAAAATAAAGGAATATATTCTTGCGTCGAACTCAGGTTAAATATTTTGAAGCTTGAGGATTTGAAAGCCTCTATATCTTCCAACCTCTGATTTTTGTCTTTTGTATCCTACTTCCCAGAAGGAATAAACTCTATTATCTTCTCTCCCTCTCTAACCATTCCCAATTCTCTTGCTTGTTCTTCTATATAACTTGAATCACTTTCTAATCTTTTTACCTCATTTTTTAATTGTATTATTTCTTTTTTTAATACTTCTATCTCTTCTTCTATCTTTACTATTTGTTTTTTCATTTTACGTCGAACAAGATAACCACTCTTCCCTATAATTAAAAAATATACAGAAACAACTATTAATGACATTAAAATAATACTAATTTTTAAAAATGCTTTTGTCTTCCTTTCTTTAAAATACTGTCGTTTTACCTTTTTTTTCTTGGCAACTTTCTTCACTCTTTTATTCTTCTTTAACTATCTTTATACTTTTTCCCTTAAAAGCATTCTTTCCAGAATATACAGCATAGCTTCCTAAATCCTCTTCAATTCTTAACAACTGATTATATTTTACAATCCTATCAGTTCGAGAAGTAGAGCCAGTTTTTATTTGGCCAGAATTAGTAGCTACAGCAATATCTGCAATCGATGTATCTTCTGTCTCTCCGCTACGATGAGAAATTACACAAGTAAAACCAGCTTCTTTAGCCATATTGATAGTATCCAATGTTTCAGATAAAGTACCAATTTGGTTTACCTTAATTAATATAGAATTAGCAGCTTTAACTTTTATTCCTGCAGAAAGTTTTTTAGGGTTAGTGACAAATAAATCATCTCCTACTATTTGAATCTTGTCTCCTAGTTTATTATTCAATCTTGTCCATCCTTCCCAATCATCTTCGGATAAACCATCTTCAATAGAAATAATGGGATATTTTTCACATAAATAATCATAATATTCAATCATTTCTTGAGTATTTCTTCTCTTTTCTTCCCCTGTAAAATCATATACTCCTTCTTCTGCTAAAAGTTCACTAGAAGCCACATCTAAAGCCAAATAAACATCTTCTCCTGCTCTGTATCCTGCTCTTTCTATGGCTTTTAATATTATCTTGATAGCTTCTTCGCTTGATTTTAAGTTTGGGGCAAAACCACCCTCATCTCCTACCGTAGTAATTTCTCCTATAGATAAAAGCTCTATCATTAAGCTATGAAATATCTCCGTACCCCACCGTAAAGCTTCTTTAAACACTTTTGCTCCTACTGGAGCTATCATAAATTCTTGAATATCCACTAAATTATTGGCATGTTTGCCACCATTTAATATATTTATTAAAGGAACTGGAAGTACGCAAGCTACTATTCCACCCAAATAACGATACAAAGGAATTCCCATCTCATTTGCAGCTGCTTTAGCTACAGCTAAAGATACTCCCAATATAGCATTTGCTCCTAATTTTGATTTATTCTCAGTGCCATCAAGTTTAATTATTAGCTGATCTATTTCGTATTGAGCTAACGCTTCTTTACCTATTAGTTCTTTTTTTATAATCTCATTAACTGATTTTACAGCTTTTATAACTCCTTTTCCTAAATATCGATTTTTGTCTTTATCTCTTAATTCTATAGCCTCATATTTTCCTGTAGAAGCTCCAGAAGGAACACATGCTCTACCCCAAGCACCTGACTCTAAAGCTACATCAACTTCCACTGTAGGATTACCTCTGGAGTCTAGTATCTCCCTAGCATTAATATTAGATATCTTAGCCATTATTTTCCTCCTTTTTTTCCTCCAGAATTCTTTCTAAATCTCTAATCTTCTTATCTAAATTTATCTCCTCGCCTCCCATTTCTTTTGACTTTTTATACATTTGATAAGCATCTCTTATTTTATCTTTTTTCAGATATACATCTCCTAAATGCTCTAATATAATAGGATCGTCTTTTACTATTTTTGATGCTTTTTCTAGTTGTTCTAAAGCCTCATTATATCTATTTAATTTGAAATACACCCACCCCAAACTATCGATAATATAGCCATTATTTGGCTCTATTTCAAGTGCTTTTTTTATTAATTCTAATGATTTTTCTAACTTTATACCTTTATCTGCATACAAGTAACCAATAAAGTTATAAGCATCAGCAAATTTTTTATTCAGCTCTATGGCCTTATAGAACATTTCTACAGCCTTCTCAAATTGACCTTTATTATTATAAATCACCCCTAATTGATAATAACAAAACTCACTCTTGGGTTTAATATCAATTGCTTTTTTAAAAAAGCCCTCAGCCTCCTCATATTTCTTTAAATTACTACAAATTACTCCTAAAAAAAAGACTAATTCGTAATTATCTAAATAATCATTTTTAATTTCCAATAAAGTTTCTAATGCTTCTTTATACTTATTTTGTTTAGTATATATATATCCTATTCCCATATGAGCTATAAAGTTGTTTTTATCTATTTCTATAATCTTTTTAAAATTCTCAATCGCTAAATCATATTTTTTCCTCCTTTCATATATATTTCCCAATAAAAAGCAAATTTCTATATCTCTAGGTCTTTGTTTTAAAACTTCATTAATATGTAATTCTGCTTCTGCTAATTTTTCTCCCTCTAAATAAAAACTTATCAATAATTTTCTTATTTCAATATTTTTTGAATCTATCTCTATCTTTTTCTTGTAAACCTCTATGGCTTTCTCCGTCAATTTGTAAAACTTGAATAAATTAACAATTGAATTATTTAACTCTGAATTATTTAATTCTAATTCTTGATGAAATATTGATCTTAAATTCTCAAAAACATCAATAGCTTTCTCTACTTCTTTTAAAATAATATAGTTTTCTCCTAATGCTACATAAGCTTCTATAAAAGAGGAATCTATTTGCAATATTTTTTCAAAACAGACAATAGCTTTTAAGTATTCTTTCTTGTTTGAGTATAGTTTTCCTAAAATATAATTAGCTTCTATATTATCTTCAATATTTATTACTTTTTTTAGATTTTCAATAGCTTCATTTATCTTGTTTTCTTCTAAGCAAATACTGGCCAAAATATAATAAGCTTTGGCAGAGTTACCATCAATATCAATGGTTCTTTTTAAATATGTTTTTGCTTTTTTATAATCTTTTTTTATATAATAAATGTTAGCTATGCTTAGAACTATTTCCCCAGAGTTTGGGTCATATTTTTCTGCTTTAAGATATTCGCTTAAAGCCTTATCAACCTGACCTTCTTGTTCATGCACAGATCCCATAGTGTAATGAGTATAAGAAGCATCCTTTTCTATAATGCTCACTCTTTGTCTTACACAGCCTACACTTAGTAAAATGAGTAGAATTACTAACTTAAGATAGATTTTAGACAACATTTACCTTCTTGAATATTTTTGGCTAGCCTGTTGCTGGAAATTCTTTGGAAAGTTTTTGTGGACTTTATAATTCTAATTTTCTTTCAATATAACCCGAATCTGACACACTTAATCTGCATCCAAAAAAGGATATTTCTATACATTTAAGTTAATACATTATCAACTAGTATAGTAACTTTATTTGAGCCTACTTCTATATATCCTTCACTAATCTTGATTTCTTGCCATTTACCTTCAGTTTTAATCTTTACCATTCCTTCATTTAATAACGACAAAAGAGGAGTATGTTGGGGTAGTATTCCAAGTTCCCCCATTTTTCCTGGAACAATAACCATATCAACTTCTTTTTTTAAATACTCCTGAACAGGAGTATAGATCTCTAATTGTAAAGTCATCTCTATCTTTCCTTTAATTTGCTTTTTTTGCTCTATCTATAGCTTCATCAATGGTTCCTACCATATAAAAAGCTTGCTCTGGCAAGTCATCATACTTTCCCTCTACTATTTCTTTAAAGCCTTTTATGGTTTCTTGTAGTTTTACATACTTTCCAGAAGAACCAGTAAATACTTCAGCTACAAAGAAAGGTTGAGATAAGAATCTTTGAATCTTTCTAGCTCTAGCTACTATTTTCTTATCTTCTTCGCTCAATTCATCCATTCCCAAGATAGCTATAATATCTTGTAGTTCTCTATATCTCTGTAGAACTTTTTGTACAGATCTAGCTACATCGTAGTGTTCATCACCTACAACACGAGGATCTAACATTCGCGAGGTAGAATCTAAAGGATCTACTGCTGGATAAATTCCTAATTCAGCAATTTGTCTTGACAATACAATAGTTGCATCTAAATGAGCAAAAGTTGTTGCAGGAGCAGGATCAGTTAAATCATCAGCAGGCACATAAATAGCTTGCACAGAAGTAATTGAACCTTTCTTTGTAGAGGTTATTCTTTCTTGAAGTTCACCTACGTCAGTGCTTAATGTAGGCTGATATCCTACTGCCGAAGGAACTCTTCCCAGTAAAGCCGACACCTCAGATCCAGCTTGTACAAATCTAAATATATTATCAATAAATAAAAGCACATCTTGTCCTTTAACATCTCTAAAATACTCTGCTTGAGTGAGACCAGATAGCCCTACTCTAAATCTTGCCCCTGGAGGCTCTTGCATCTGTCCATAAACCAAAGCTGTTTTATCCAAAACTCCTGATTCTTTCATTTCTAAATATAAATCATTCCCTTCACGGGTTCGCTCACCTACACCAGCAAAAACTGATACGCCTCCATGTTCTGCTACGCAACTTCTAATAAGTTCCATTACCAAAACAGTTTTACCTACACCAGCTCCACCAAATAGACCAATCTTTCCTCCTTTGGCAAAAGGAGCTAACAAGTCTACGGATTTAATTCCTGTCTCAAATATCTCTTTAACTGTCTCTTGTTCTTCAAAAGTAGGGCAAGGCCTATGTATAGAATAATAATCATCTGCGACTATATCACCTTTTTCGTCTACCGGCTCTCCTAGAACATTCATAACTCTTCCTAAAGCCCCATCACCCACTGGAACTTTAATAGGAAATCCAGTATCTATAGCTTCTTCTCCTCTCATTAAGCCATCAGTAGTATCCATAGAAACAGCTCTTACTGTATTGTCACCTAAATGCTGAGCTACTTCTACAACTAACTTTCTCTTTTCTTTCTCCATAAATATTTCTACTGCATTCATAATTTGAGGTAGATCGCCAGACTCAAATTCTATGTCTACCACGGGACCCATTATCTGCTTTATTCTTCCTGTTCTCATTATATACTTAAAGCCTCCCTTCCTCCAATAATTTCTGATATTTCTTTAGTAATAGCAGCTTGTCGCACTCTATTATAATTAAGTTGTAAATTTGAAATCATCTCTTTAGCGTTTTTAGTAGCACTATCCATAGCCACCATACGCGCACATTGCTCTGCTGCAAATGACTCCAACAAAGCTTTATGAATTTGTATATTTATATACCTTGCAATTAAAGTCTGTAATAATACAATAGGGTCTGGTTCATAAATATATTCATTAACATATTTTTCTTCAATCTCTGGCTCTATATTTAGAGGTAAAATTCTCAAACTCATAACTCTTTGTGTCGACAGCGATTTAAATTCATTAAATGTTATATATGCTTCGTCAATTTCTTTACTAATGTATTTTTCTATCAATATACTTCCTATATCTTGAGATAAACTATATTCAATTGGTTCCTGTATAGGATAATGTCCTATATTTTTATAATTCTGGCGTTTAAAATAAAAATAACCTTTACTGCCAAGATTCAACATGCATATATTTTTACTCTCTTTTTCCTTGTCTTTAATTAAATTTGTAATAGCTTTTATTACATTACTGTTAAATCCACCACAAAAACCTCGTTCTGAAGTAATCACCAAAAAACAAGTTACCTTTACTTCCCCCCTTTTTTCTAATAAAGAACAGTAGACTTCCCTTGACCTTTGTAGCACTCTAGACATAAGGTGATAAATAGAATTAGCATATGGTCGAGCATTAATTATAGCATTTTGAGATTTTTGCATCTTTGTAGTAGCAATTAATTTCATAGCTTTTGTAATCTGTTGAATATTCTTAACGCTGTTTATCTTACGTTTTATATCCCTAGCTGTAGCCATTAGTATCCTCTTTCTGAATTCTCATTTACATATAATAAGAGTAAAATATGTCTATTTTATCTGTCTTTTTACAATTTAAATTGAATTGTTTTATTTTTAACTTTTAATGCCTTTTTAAATTAACAACTATCCCTTATCTACGATTAGCTTCTTTCTTCCAATCTCCAGCCTCTGTCTTCTAATTACTCCTATCTACCCTCTCTACTCAACCACTACAAACATCTCTTTAAATTCTTTTATAACCTTAATTATTCCTTCTTCTACATCGTAAGTTAACTCTTTTATCTCTACAATCCGCTTAATCACCTCTTGGTGTTGATTTTTTACAAAGCCTAAGAACTCTTTCTCAAATCTGCTACATTGAGAAACCGGAATATCATCTAAATAGCCATTTATTCCAGCATAAATAATTAAAACTTGCTCTTCTACACTCATAGGCACATACTGGCTTTGCTTTAGTATCTCCACCATACGAGCTCCTCGATCTAATTGAGCCTGAGTAGCTTTATCTAGTTCAGTACTAAGCTGAGTAAAAGCAGCTAATTCTCTATACTGAGCTAAATCTAATCTTAATTTTCCTGCTACTTGTTTCATTATCTTAATTTGAGCAGAACTTCCTACACGAGAAACTGATAGCCCTACATTAATAGCTGGTCTTACTCCAGAATAAAATAGACTTGTTTCTAAATAAATCTGGCCATCGGTAATTGATATAACATTAGTAGGAATATAAGCCGATACATCTCCAGCCTGAGTTTCAATTATAGGTAATGCAGTTAGAGATCCCCCACCTTTGCTATCACTATATTTTGCAGCTCTTTCCAGCAATCTAGAATGTAAATAAAAAATATCTCCAGGATAAGCCTCTCTGCCAGGAGGTCTATGTAACAATAAAGACATTTGACGATAAGCCCAAGCATGCTTTGATAAGTCATCATAAATAACTAAAGAATGCATCCCATTATCTCTAAAATATTCTCCCATAGCACAGCCAGCATAAGGAGCAATATATTGAAGTGGACTGGGAGCACTAGCATTTGCTGATATAACCGTAGTATATTTCATAGCATTATTTTCTTCTAATACCCTTACTACTTCTGCTATAGTAGACTGTTTTTGTCCAATAGCCACATAAATACATTTTATATCGCTATTTTTCTGATTCAATATGGCATCTACTACCAAAGCAGTTTTTCCCGTTTGTCTATCTCCAATAATTAGTTCTCTTTGCCCTCTTCCGATAGGTATCATGGCATCAACCGCTTTAATACCTGTCTGTACAGGCTCTTTTACCGGCTGTCTATCTATGATACTAGGAGCTCTTCCTTCTATAGTCATAAAATGTGTGGCTTTTATAGGACCTTTTCCATCAACTGGCTGTCCTAATGAATCTACTACTCTACCCAACATAGCTTCACCCACAGGAACTTGAGCTACCCTGCCTGTAGTTTTAACTTGACTACCTTCTTTTATATTCTTATCGCTTCCTAAAACAACCGCTCCTATGCAACCTTCTTCTAAATTTAAGACCATACTCATAGTCCCATCTTCAAATTCCAAGAGCTCTGATGACATGGCTTTTTCTAAGCCATAGATAGTAGCTATTCCATCACCTACTTGAATTACTGTTCCTACATTAGCTATTTCTAATTGATCGTGATATTTTTCAACTTTTTCCTTAATGATGGAACTTATCTCTTCTGTCTTTATCCGCATTTTCAAACTCCATTCTTCGTTTTATTATTAAATGCCCTTTCTAAGCATCTTTAATCTTCTCCTCACACTTCCATCAACAATATAATCACCTATCTGAGTAATTACTCCGCCTAATATGCCTTTATTTATCTTAACCTCTAATTCTACTTTTAAGCCTAATATTTTAGAAAATTTTCCTTCTATCAAAGCTTTCTTTTTTTCGCTTATAGGCACCGCCACTACAACAACACCCTTAGCTTTGTTTTGCAACCTACTAGAAATATTCTCAAAACTATTATATATATCATCTAAAAACATCAAACGATTTTTCTCTACAAGTAGATTAATAAATTTTCTCATATTGCCCAATAGACATTCCTTAGATAATAACTCTTCTACAAACTTTACCTTTTCTTTCACGCTTATTGCAGGATGATTAAGAATTTTTACTATATTCCTCTCTTTTTCTAATACTGTCATAACTTTTCTTAATTCATCTTGATAAACTAAAAGTTCTTCTTTATTCGAAGCTAATCTTATTAAAGCTTTAGCATACCTTGTGGCAATTACCTTATTAATCAATGTAAATTCTCCACATTTTTTATATATTCATCTATTAGCTGCTGATGTTCGCTCTGTTCTAAGCTTTTATTAATTATTTTCTCAGCAATATTAATAGACAAAAGACCAATCTCTTCTTTTAACTCGTTTTTAGCTTTGGATACTTCTCTCTCAATGGTAATTTTAGTTTCTTTGATAATATTTTGAGCTTCTTCTTTAGCTTGATTAATTATCTCATTTTTTTCTTCCAAAGCTACCTGTTTAGCTCTTTCTCGAATAACCATAGACTCTTTCTTACTCTCCAAAAGAGCTTTTTTGGCTTCTTCTACATTATTATTAGCTTTTATATGAGCATTTTCTGTTGCTTGTATTTGCTCCTTAGTGTCTTTAGCCCTTTTGTCTAAAAAGTCTAATACCGGTTTATACAATAATTTGTATAATATTCCCATCAAGATTAAAAAATTAATCACTTGCATAATTAAAGTAAAGTTAACGCTTATCATGCTGTAACCTCCTCCGATAAACCCATATTACAAAATATTTTATGCAAAATATTTTATGCTACAAATATTAGCAATAAGGAAACAACCAATGAATAGATACCTGTAGATTCAGCTACCGCCTGTCCGATAAGCATGGTACGTGTAATTATACCTACTGCCTCTGGTTGTCTGGCTACACCTTCCGCAGCTTTTGCAGCAACCATACCTTCACCCACTCCAGGTCCAATAGCTCCAATACCAGTACAAAGCCCAGCTCCTAACAGAGCTAATGCCCTAACAATGTCTGCACCACTTATTTCCATGTCTTTCTCCTCCTTTTTCTTAATTTTTATATTAAATCTCTTACAGCAAACCATAGGGACCACAAAGTAATACTTAACATCATCCCCTTGCTATGGCAATATAGACTAAAGCTAATATTGAAAAAACAAAAGCTTGAATAGTGCCAGAAAAAAATCCAAAAAAGGCATATAAGCCTATAGGTAAAATAAAATATCTTATTAATTCTGAAAGAACTAAGATTATCAAACTTCCTCCTAAAATATTTCCAAAAAGACGGAAAGAATGAGAAATAACTTTTGCAATTTCTCCAACTACATTTAAAGGAAACATCAATGGAGCTATAATATAAGGTTGAAAAAATCCTTTAACATATTCTATTATTCCTTTATGCCAAATAGCTGATGCTTGGACTATAACAAAAACCATCAATCCTAATCCTAAGGTAGTATTTAAATCTTGAGTAGGAGATTTTAAAGTAGGAATACATCCTAACCAATTTGATATTAATACAAAAAATAAAAGCGTGGTAATTAAAGGAAAGTATTTCCTTGCCACCACGCCTAAAGTCTCTTTGGTTAAATCATCCATACCACTAATAATCATTTCCACCAATGCCTGTAACTTAGAAGGATATTTTTCTATCTTTTTTCTTGCTATATAGGCTAATACAATTAAAATAATCATAGTTATCCAAGTCATCACCAAAGTAGTTACATTTAAAGTTAAATTCCATTTACCTATTTTTAAAATATAGGTATTTACTTCCTTAACATTTTGAAGATTACCTATCTCGAATGAACTAACCACTTTTTCTATAAACTCACCCATACTCTACCTCCCAAGAAGTATTTTAGGGAATAATTCCATAATGCTGAAAATTTTATAAAGAATAATCCAGCCAAGCAAGTATAAATATTAATATTTTGATTTTTTAGAGATATGAAAAGAATCAAAAAGGTTAATAAATATCTAACCCCATACCTAACAAAAATATAACCTTTTATCTTCTCCTTTTTTACTTGTAAAGTACAAATTTTTAATATATCGCTGGCTAATATTTTAAAATTAAAAATACTGAGCATGGTTCCTAATAAAAATCCAAAAGCAAAGTCCCATCTCTTTAATACTATTGAAACCATACTGCATATTATCATTAAATCTATAGCGCCTCTAATAATCTTCTTCCTAGCTAAAAAAAACTCTTGCATAGCTTATTTCTTTTCTTTGGACATTATCAATTTATATGCGTTATAAAAACCTGCTCCAATTCCTATAAAAATAAAAAAAACTAAGATTAGTTTTCCTAGTTTAAAATATTTATCTAAACAATACCCAATACCAAACCCTACTAAAATAGAACCCACCATGGTAAACCCAACTTGGGTTACTAATCCAAAATAATAGAGTATCTCCCTAATCTCTTTATTTTCCATAATTGCTGTAACTATCCAAGTTGCCAGCTCTTCTATTGACTAATAAATCAATAATTCCCTGAAAAATCAATAAAATAAAATTATACTTTATTATAAAATTTTTGTCAAGCAATTTTCCCTCTGCCATTTTATATATAGCAGTTATTAACCAAAAGTGGACATAGGATAATGTAGATAAATAAGGTAT
>JASEGW010000048.1 GCA_030017825.1 bacterium
GGCATCTATAAGCTTTTTTGTATCTATTGCTGTTATTTCGCAGTAAGTCTATTGATGGACATCAAGAACAAGAGTAATTATTGAATCTATCTTTAACCAAGGGGAGGTAATAATGCCTAAAGTAAGTGTTGTAATGGCTGTTTTTAATGAGGAGCAAAATATATCGAGGGCTATGGATAGTATTCTAAGCCAAACTTATAAAGACTTTGAATTCATTATAATTAATGATGGATCTACTGACAATACCTTGAAGATTATTAGAGAATATCGAGATAATAGAATAAAATTAATAGATAAAGGATATAACAGTGGTTTAGCTGACTCTTTGAATATTGGTATTCAAAATGCTCAAGGTGATTTTATCGCAAGGATGGATGCAGATGATTTTTCAGAAAAGGACAGATTAGAAATCCAAGTTGAGTTCCTTGAAAATAATCCGGATTTGGTTTTGGTAGGGACTTGGGCATATTTAAATGACTTGAATAGCAATACTAAAAAAAAGTGTGAACCACCAACTTCGGATAAAAGCATAAAAAAATACATGCAAAAAGATAATCCATTTATCCATAGTTCTGTGATGTTGAGAAAAGATATATTGAAAAGGGTAGGTTACTACAACCCTATGGTAGGCATGGAAGATTATGATTTATGGATAAGGATAGGGAAATACTATAAAGTTGCTAATATTCCAATATTTCTTGTAACGAGATATGAAAATAGAAATATTCATACAAGACCTTTTTATAAAGGATTAAAAAGATATGATATTTACTCTCTTAGACTGCAACATCAATTACAAGCGATTAAGAATTTTAGAATATACCCTGAAACAATATGGTATCTATCAAGAACGATTATCTGTATGATACTTTATAAATTAGGTTTGAGGAAATAAATATATGTATCAACCAAAACTTAAAATTATTAATCTTGAAAGATATCTGCTTTATGTCCTAATTTTATCTATGGCTACATATGCAATTCCATGGATGAGAATAGATCTTGAAAAAACTATAATTCCTATTGGTGGTATATTTTTGCTGTTATTGTGTTTTTTATTACTTATTAGATATCTTTACACTAAAAAAATTGCCTTAAACAAAGTGCTTATATTCAGTCTCTTTCTTTTGTATTTTTCTATTGTTTCATCGAGCTTTTTTCCTATTAGTTTAGAAACAGAAAGAATCATTAAATCATCAATATTTATGATCTTACCCATTTTATTTACTCAGATATTAAATGACTATAAATCCTTAAAGATAGCTATTTATTCAATAATCATAGTTGGTATTATACTTGGCATCTATGGTTTCTATAATTATTTTACAGGGAATATAGGAGGAGAAACTGAAAAAGATTGGTGGTGGACTTATGCAAGGTATTATGGGATTCATTACTTGCCATCTACAAGAAATTCAGATATATATTACATTGCAATACCATTTATTTTTGTCTTAACGCTTCTATTCTTTAGTAGCTTAAGGCTATCTTTTTTTAAGATATCTTTATTATTAAGTAGTTCTATAATGTTTTTTTTGGGAATACTTCTCTCATTTTCCAGAGGAGTATGGTTTTCTTTAGCTATGACTATTACTGTTTTTCTGTTTTTGATTTATAAAGGGCTGGGTATCTCTAAGAGAAGTAAGCTAAAATTTTGGTTATTAACTATTTTGATTATTATCTTTTTAATAGTTGGCTTAAAGGCATTGAATTACTTTGGTATGTACAACTATTTTATTGGCAAGGTGATAAGCATTTTATCTCCTGAGACTGCTAGTTATTATTTAGAAGAAAGCATCAGCAATAAAGAAAGGATAGAGATAATTAAAGCTACTTTTAATATTATTATCAATAATCCATTTGGCGTGGGCCAGGATAATCTAAGATATTTTTATCCTTCTTATGGATTATATGTATATCACCCAGAGAATAGCTATCTTCACATATTGGCTGAAAACGGACTATTTGGCTTTATCGGATACTTAATCTTTATCTTTTATCCATTAGTATTTCTTTATAGAAAGATAAAAGAAGGCTCTCATGATTGGGTAAGGATAAGCATTTTTTTGGTTTTAATTTATTTAGCCATCTCTTATATGTTTAATGTTGAAGTATTCAGCTTTTATAATTGGATCATTCATTCTATAATATGGAGCAGTATTACTGTAAAAAGGGAGCATAAATGATTGAGAGGATAAAGTTAGCTATTAAAAATCCAAAAAGGGTAATTTATAGATGTAAAGAGAGGCTAATAAAAAGGCTGAATGAAGAATCTCTAATAGATGAATCAATCAGGTATTTTTCTTCAAATAAAAAGGAGATCAGGATATTTTTAGTAAATCCAAAGTATGACTATGGAGATAGGACAAGAGGCCTGAGTTTTGAGGAGAATAATTTTCTCCACACTCTAATTCATTCAGGTTATGAAGTTATTGCCTTTGACCCACTTTCTACTATGAAAAAATATGGAAAAAGAATAATGAATCGCATACTTATAGAAAATATTTATCGGTGGAGTCCAGATATTGTATTTTTTGTTTTATTTAAGGATGAAATAGAATTTGATACCTTGTTAGAAATTAGAGATAATATGGAGATGAAGACCCTAAACTGGTTTTGTGACGATCACTGGAGATTCGACACATTCTCTAAATTTTATGCGCCATATTTTAGTTATATTGTGACAACTTATAAAGAAGCTGCGAAAAGATATAAAGAAATTAAATATGAAAATGTAATATTCTCTCAATGGGCATGCAATCACTTTTTATATAGAAAATTGAATCTACCTTATAAGTATGATGTTTCGTTTGTAGGGCAGCCGCATGGAGATAGGCCAAAGATTATTAAAAACCTTATAAAATATAGGATTAATGTAGAATGCTTTGGATTTGGTTGGCCGAAGGGAAGAGTAAGTACTTATGAAATGATTAAAATATTTAATCAGAGTAAGATAAACTTAAATCTGAGTAATGCCTCAAGGGGACAGATAAATCAAATAAAAGGGAGAGATTTTGAGATACCTGGTTGTGGTAGTTTTATGATAACAGGTTTTAATGAAGCACTAAAAGAGTTTTTTGAAATAGGAAAAGAAGTGGTTGTATATACAGATATTGAAGATCTGATAGAAAAAATTAGATATTTTTTGAAAAACGATGAAGAAAGAGAAAGAATTAAAGAGGAAGGTTATAGAAGGGTATTAAAAGAACATACCTACGAGAATCGATTTGAGAAAATATTTGAAGCAATTTTCTAAATGAAAAAGAGTAAATTACATATTGGATATGATGATGTAATCTTAAATGGGTTTTATAATATTGGCATTACAATGTATAAAGGAATTGATATTATTGCAGACTTGCAAAACCTTCGATTTTTAAAGGATGAATCGGTATCTTATATATACAGCTCAGTTTTTAGAGCACTTCCCAACTGCTAAAATACCCGAGATATTTATTGAGCTTTATCGTGTCTTAAAATATGGTAGTTTACTTCAAATTTCTGTCCCAGATATGGACAAAATTTGTAAATTATATGTAAAGAATATTGAGTGGTTTACTCCACCCAATAATCTATGGCTGGGAATGATATACGGTAGGCAGCGGAATAAGTATGATTTTCATCTTACGGGTTTAATTTTCTATGGATAAAATATCTCCTTGAAAAAGTGAATTTTCTCAACTTGTTAAAGTAAAAAACTTTAGTTATGCTCGTGATGGCTCTGAAAGCAATATGCCATTTGGAAAAGTAAATTTGAATGTTCAGGCGATATGTGTAAGTTGCCAAAGAGTTATAGAACTTCTTTTGTAGAAAGATGTTTGTTGATGGCCGAGAAAATTCTCAGTATAGGAGTTAAATTGATTGTTAGCATTAGATTATATCTTTACAGACAAAAAAGAATCAAATTATTGGAAGATTCAGGGGGGGGGGCAAACTCTATGAATATATTATTTACGGTTGAATTTTACTACCCTAAAATTGGGGGAGTGGAATTATGGACTCAAGTCTTAGCAGAACACTTTGCATCAAAAGGACATAAGATATACGTTGCAACAACTTATTTGGAAAACAGAGAGACAAGAAACTTAAATGATGTAAATATTTTGGAGTTTAATATTAAAGGTAATAGAGTCAAAGGGATAAAAGAGTTAACAAAAGATGATATAAAAAGATATAAGAACTTAATTTTAAAAGGTGATTTTGATGTTATCTTTCAGCATGCGGCTCAAACATGGCATACGGATTTAATATTTGAGATTATTGAGGAAGTAAAAGCTAAAAAGATTCTAATTCCATGTGGCTACTCTGGGTTATCTACACCATTGCGAAGATTAATATACTATAAATACTTTAAAAAATTACCGAGATATTTACACAAATACGATCTTTTAATCTATCATTATGAAGGATATAGGGACTATAAGTTTGGACGAAAGTATAGTTTAAATAAATATAAAATTATACCGATTGGTATTAACTTAAACGAGTTTCGAAAGGTCTACGAAAATGATAAAATAAAATTTAGAGAAAAGTATAAAGTTAATAGTAAATATATAATTCTTAATGTATCAAACCATTATAAAGTTAAAGGTCACTATTTCGCAATAAAAACTTTTAAAAGATTATTAAAACAAAGAATAGATGTTTCTCTATTAATCATAGGGAATCCAGCTATGGTCACAAAACAAAGTTGCTATCAGGCTTGTTTTAAATATTCACAGACTAATGACAAGTTTAAAATATTTACTGAGGTCCCTCGGAAAGATATAATCAAAGCTTATATAGAAAGTGATGTGTTTTTTCTCAGTTCTGAAATTGAATACTTCCCTATAGTGATATTAGAATCAATGGCAGCAAATCTGCCTTATGTATCTACAGATGTTGGCTGCGCAGGGAATCTTGGTAAAGGGATACTTGTTCATGATGCAAGAGAAGCTGCTGAGGCAATTAAACAGATGCTTTTTGATAAAGAGCTAAGGAATAACATAATAAGACATAACCAAATGAAAATAGAAGATCAATATGAGATTAATAAAATTCTAAAACTTTATGAAAAAGCTCTTAATGAACTTTAATTTTACAAAGGCTTTCGAATATGTTTTCAGTATTAATGTCAGTTTATTATAAAGAAAAGCCAAATTATCTTGACCTGGCTTTTAAGTCTCTTTATGATCAGACAGTTAAAGACTTTCAAATTGTCTTGATATGCGATGGTCCTTTAACGAAAAAATTAGATGATCGGATAAAAGTATGGAAATCTATATCCAAGAAAAAATTATTAGTTGTAAGATTAAAAGAAAACAAAGGGTTAGGAATAGCTCTACAGGAGGGACTCAAACATTGCAAATATGATATAATCGCTAGGATGGATGCAGATGATTATTGCGATCCCACCCGTTTAGAAAAACAATATAATTTTTTGAAACATAATCTCTCTATTGATGTGGTAAGTTGCACACTAAAAGAATTTGTGAAAACCCCCGATAACGTAATTTCTCTAAAACCGGCGTATAGAACGCATCAAGAGATCGAAAAAAAGTTTTGGTTTAGAAGCCCTATAAATCATCCTGCTGCAATGTTTAGGAAAAAAGCAGTTTTAGAAGTAGGAGGATATAAAGATTTACTCTTTTTGGAAGATTATTACTTATGGGCCAGAATATGGGTAAATGGAGGAAAATTTTGGAATCTTAGTGAACCGCTTTATTATCAACGTATAAATCAAAATTTATATCGACGAAGAGGTGGAATTATACAATTAAAAAATGAAATTTTTATAAGGCACTACTTATATAAAAACCATAAAATAAGGTTTCTTCAATTTCTTACTACAATAGTTATTCAAGTATTTCTTAGATTAGTACCTTCTAAAGTCCGCCGTTTACTTTGGTCTATAGTCAGAAAAAAGTATAAGGTTCCAAAAGTCTAAGCAGATACAATGATAAAAATGCTATATTTAGGTGAAAGGTTTAGGTATCAAATAAAAATATGAATATCTTAGTAATAGGCGGAAGTGGATTTATTGGAACTCGACTTATAGAAAGACTTCTTAAAGCTGGTTATACTGTTAGGAATTACGATAAAAATCAATCTGAAACTTATCCTAACTTGACTTTTATAGGAGATGTACGAGATAAAGAAAATTTATCAGAACAAGCAAAAGAAATAGATGTTATTTATAATTTGGCAGCTGAACATCAAGATAATGTCCAACCAGTGTCTTTGTATTACGATGTAAATGTCAAAGGAGCAGAAAATGTAGTTTATGCAGCTAAAAAGAATGAAATAAGGACAATTATCTTTACAAGCACCGTTGCCTTGTATGGTTTGAATAAAGGTATTCCTTCTGAGGATAATTTAATAGAGCCTTTTAATGTAGAGAAGCGTTAAAACGAACAATTAGGTATGAATTTCCTGAATATTTTTCTTAAACCCACTCTGTGTAAATAAATTATGATAAAAAGATAGAAAATGTTATTTATTTGACAAGATTAATACAGTATGGTAAATTTCTATAGGTTTAAAATAGTTGAATCTATTTTTTAACAGATTATAATTAATAATTTTGTTTCTTATATAAAAAATGAAATTCATTTTATTATTTTTTATATCTCTCTCTATTTCCATGTTTCTAACTCCTTTAGTTAGAAAGTTTTCCTTAAAATACAAGATGGGAATAGATTATAGAAACGACAGAAAAACTCATCAAAAACGCATTATAACTCGCTTAGGTGGAGTTGCTATATTTCTTTCTTTCTTTATATCTCTATTTATAATTTATCTTTTTGTTTTAAATGATAAGATTTTTTTAAAAACCATTACAGGATTATTTTTAGGAGCATTAATTGTTGTATTGACAGGATTGTATGACGATATTAAAGGCGTAAAGGCATTATATAAGCTTTTGTTTCAAATATTAGCTGCTTTAATTTTAGTTTACTTTAATATAATAGCTGATGTTTCTAAATATATAAATAGTAATTACATTTATCAGATAAATATTTTTATTACAGTAATTTGGGTGGTGGGAGTAATTAATGCTATTAACTTAGCTGACGGTTTAGATGGATTAGCTGCAGGAATTGTTTCCATAGCATCTATTACCATCTTTCTTATTTCTTTGTTTAATAAAAGCTTTACTACTGCTTTTTTATCAGTAATATTAGCTGGAGCAACTATTGGCTTTCTACGTTATAATTTCAATCCTGCAAAGCTTTTTTTAGGTGATAATGGTAGTATGCTTTTAGGTTTTTCCTTATCCTCTATTGCCATAGTGGAGTCACATAAAAGCGCTACGATTGCTGCTATATTAATTCCTATTACTGCTTTAGGCCTTCCTATAGCTGATACCTTCTTTGCTGTAATTCGTAGAACGTTAAAAGGGGCTAATATTTTTAAAGCTGATAATGGACACATTCATCATGTATTAGTAAATTGGGGGCTAACTCATAAACAAGCAGTATTATTTTTATATGCCCTTACTATACTTTTAGGTTCAGTAGCTTTTGTAGTTACTGCTATTCGAAATGAAATTTCAGGAATTATTCTATTTACTATGGGAGCTATAGTGTTTGTAGGCATTAAAAATATTGGATTTATAGATCACTTGCAGATTATAAAGAATAGTATAAATAACGAAATTAAAAAGAGTAAAAAATAAACTATTTGAGTTTTGTAGTAAATGAAGTTCTAAGCATATTTCCTAATTCTCCATAGGGAACATAAGATATGTCTAAGTTAAAGTTTTT
This sequence comes from bacterium, assembly GCA_030017825.1. Classification (GTDB taxonomy): domain Bacteria; phylum UBA9089; class JAHJRX01; order JAHJRX01; family JAHJRX01; genus JASEGW01. Next base: position 7,746 of record JASEGW010000048.1, read on the forward strand.
GTATTCTATGCCTATTCCCATTGTCCAGCCATTTCCTGCTTCGTTTCTTCCATTGTTATAACCGGTTCGTATAAAAATACTATTACTTATTAAATATTCACTTCCCAGGCAAATGTTTGTTTTGTTATCAATAGGCTTGTTAATATCCAAAGTTAATAACAGTTTTTTGTTTAACAAATTTAAAGCATTTCCTATTTTAAAATTTAGAGGCAAAGATTCTCTCTTTTCTTGATATCTTATCTTAGATCCTATATTTTGAACACAACAACCAAGAGAATAATTTTTTTTACTATACAAAACTCCTAAGTCTAAAGCTATTCCTGAAGCGCTAACATTTGAAATATTAGCTGTAATTATTTTAAAATTAGAGCCTATGTTAAATTTTGAATTAATTTTCTTTCCTATTGATAAAGAAATAGCTAAATCAGTAGCGTTAAAAATATCTTCAATATGATGATTGTCTGTAGTTTTGTCAATATTCTCTACAATAGTATAAAGTGTGCTAATTCCTATATTTCCTATGCCTTTTGCCTTCTTAACTATTCCTAAAAGTCCTTGCTTAGTATCCATAAAACAACGATTGTACATAAAAGTAAATTGAGTTTCTTTGATATTAGCAACTCCCGAAGGATTCCAATATAAGGTGTTAATATCATTAGATACAGCTGCAAAAGCTCCTCCCATTCCTACCGCTCTAGCTCCAACTCCTAATTTAAGAAAAGTAGCCGTGGTAGACCCTTTGCTTTTAGCTTGGCAAGTGTTTATGCTTCCCAATAACATCACTAAAAATAAACCTAAAACTATCTTTCGCATGAAAAACTCCACTAAGCAAAATATTAAATTATGTATTTAAGTGTTATGCTTTTTCTCATTAGTATCATTAGTAAAAAAGTGATAATTCAAAACAAGTTAACTTAGATTTCTAATTAATAATAGCAATCTTTCCTTTATCAATCTTTCCGTTGTTATAAAAGATAAGGTAATAATATATTCCGCTTCCATAACTTTTATTAACAATATTCCAGTAGTTAGTGTTAATAGTTTCAATTAATTCTCCTGCCATATTATAAATCTTAATCTCTTTAAAATTATTTAATAGTCCAAAATTAATATTGTAATTTCCTGCTTTGGATAAATCTAAAGGATTAGGATAAGGAGAAATGTTACTACATGCATAAGATCCTTCTGGAATTTCTTCTAATATGCCATAAATTCCAAATTTATTAATGCGCACTTTAATTGTTCTCTTGATCTTATCAAGAACTTGTTCAAAAGAAATTTTTTCCCAATTTTTTTCTTCCATATTTAAATAATATATTTTTAAATTATCTTCACTACTTTTTAATTGGTTTTTTACCTCAACGTCATAAGGAATAGTAATATAAGTTTTTCCCTTTACTAAATCAAATTTTATTCCATTTGTATTGCAAGTTTTTAATAGATCCCCAAACATCCCTACTGCTTTAAATTCACAAATACTCTTTTCTAAACTTTTAGGAAGATATACGCTTGGATTTTGAGTTACTTTATAATTAGCTATGTCAATAGAAGGATATTCAGGATTACATATTACAAATACAAAAGCATCCTCACTTAAAGCACCTGCTCCAATTTCAATCATAGCCTTATTAATACCCATAGTTGTTCCTCCTACATCAGCTTTTGTATAAATTATTATTCGTCCTTTACTACAACTATAAGTAGGTGGATTTATCTTATCATCTATCTTTCCCCACACATAAAAATATCTCTGCCAAGGACACCAACAAGGGATGAGAGATAAATCTAACAAATAAGAGTCTTTTGCACAATCTTCCTCTATGCCCGAGGTGATTATTCCCCAGGTAATATCTTTTTTATCCTCTAAATTATTATACCAGCTTTGATCTTTGTCCCAATAAAGAGTAATGGTGGCATTGTCATCAGGATCTAAATCATCCCAACAAATAAGATAGTTGCCACTAGCTTTGGTTTCTCCAGCAGGGGGTTTTAAAATTTCTATGTATGGAGGAAGATTGTTATGGTTGATGTTAAGAGTAAAAACACCATCTGATTCATCTTCTCCTTGCAGTGACGGAATACCGTTGTCAGTAACCACTACTTTTATTTTTGCCTTGTTGCTTTCGTATTTAGATGTATCCCAGACAAAGGTAGTAATGTTATCTGATAAGTTGGAAGCAACTTTAGTGGAATATGTTGCTCCTCCATCCAAAGACAATAAAATATCAGAGGTATGGAGATCGCATGGATTATTATCACTATATTTCCACTTTATGGTAAAATTTCCTTTAATTGTTTCTCCACCATTAGGAGCAATAACTGTCACCATAGGTGCTTTATTTAAAGAAGCACCTACAATCTTTCTTATTCTATTATTAGCTTGATCGCTCAGGTAAAAATTTCCCTGATTATCCTGCCAGCAATAGTATAAATATTTCCAACTTCGGCAAAAGAAGAGGTGGAAATAAGTATCGCTAAAGTAAATATCAAATATAATCTTTTGCTGTTCATATCTACGCCTTTAAATAGCTTTAAAAACAAAAAAGCCAAACTGCATTAAGCTATTAAAAACAGCTCTCTTACAGTTTGGCTTGGAAGTAGATATGAGGTATTGATTAAAATACCTTTATACTCTTGCCTATCTGCACCCCTCCCTTGGAGCTAAAATAAATTTAATTAACTTTAATTATACAAAACAAATGTATTATAACTCTATCCCTTGTCCTTGTCAACTATTTTTTTAATTCTGATGTTACTATTTCAAAATGTTATAGTTTATTACTAAATGAAAATGTTATATTT
>JASEGW010000049.1 GCA_030017825.1 bacterium
GGCAGCTCCATTATCTATGCTTACATTAGCAGAAGCAGCAGAAGGAGCAATGGTATCTACAATTATGCTATCATTAGCACTATTTCCAATATTACCAGCAGCATCTTTAGCCCATACATAAACAGTTACTGTTCCTTCAGGGGCATTAGTAAGGGTTCCTGTAGTAGTAGTGGTGTAAGTGCCATTAGTAGTTCCTTGGTTATTGGTAAAACTGTAGTAGTAGCCAGTTATACCGGAAGTGGCATCTGTAAAACCGCTCCAGGTTATGGTAAGAGTTTTTTCCTTAGAATAAGCAGCTCCTCCATTTATGCTAACACTTGCACCAGAAGGAGAGGGAGATACGGTATCTAATACTACAGAAAAGGAAGAAGAGTTAGGTCCCGGACCACTGGAAACATCATCACGAGCATTGGCGTAGATAGTGTGGTTACCTTCGGTTAGAGTAATATTCTTAGAAAAGCTTCCAGTGATCCCATCAGCTGTAAAGGTTGTTATAACTTCATCACCTAAAGGTATTGTAGTATTATAAGAAGTAGAAGTCCTAGCCCGAATCCAGTATTTAGTAGTGCCATTTACATTAGTAGCTGCCCAATTACTAGGTTTAGTAAAAGATACTACTCCTGATTTTCTAAAAGAAGCGCCAGATTCTTCAGTACCATCTGTTGCAGATAAAGTTACCCAAGAACTATTGTTGTAATATTCCCAGGCAATTCTTCCATCTATACTACCAGGGGTAGAGATCTTGAGATGAATGCGATCAAACTTATCTATATTTCCAATATATAGAGCATGGTTAGTAGTTGATGAACCTAATACAATATCATTAATAGTCCCATTAGCAGCATCTGAGGTTTCATCAATATAACTACCATTGTACCAATAAATGTTGTCTTGGGAAAGATTATTTACAAAAACTTGCACTGCTGACCACTTATCAGCAGTACCACTGATAGGAATTTGAATACCTGGAACATTAGAATCTGCATCAGGAGTTGCGTTTACATAGTGTTTACCGTTTATGTAATTATCTACATAATTAGAGTTTAAAACATCAAAATTAGGGGCGGCAGGAGGAAGTCCTCCAGTAAGTCCAACCAAAGCATCACCATCATTTCCTGGTATATAGATACCCATTCCAGCAAGAAATTGGCTAGTATAATCGCCAGAATCATAATCTACATAAGTTATATTGCTCCAACGAGAAGTAGTAGCTACAGATCCTCGATTATAGTCTGTAACTCTTATAGTTAAAGCACCATTCCAGGAGCTATTAAAGTCTTGTTGCTTAGCGGCTACAAATCCATATCCTGTTGTTGGAGCAGCACACCCTTCTTCACTCGTAGCACTTACCTTAACTACTTGAGGAGTGTTTTGGTCAGTAATAATGGTAAATCCATACAAATCTGTATCATTAGAAGTAAAAGTTGTATTGATAGGAGTTAAATTAATCTTATTTGCTAATTCATTGGTAGCTCCTAAAACTCTCATAGTAAAATTTAATCCATAAGTATCATAGTGAACTCCGGCAGGAGCAGGAAGAGGAGCAGGAGTATTATTATAAGATGTATTGTTGGTAGCATTAAGATTATGTCCAGCATTATTGTTGTCATCAAAAGTGATAGTAATCTGAGCAGTGTCCACAACAGTTACATTAACAGTTTTTTGCACATAACCATAGGTTTGTATCTTAAACTCTCCTGTGGTAGGACCAGCAGCTACATAGCCTCGATAATAACCACTAGTAGTAGATACAGTATCTTCTAATATTTCTTGTTTTACTTTAGTAGATATGGAGAATAAAGTATTGCTACTTCTCATATAGAGTCTATTATTCCATTCATCAGTATTTCCTAAGACTTTAATGGTAAAATACATACCTCTAATAGAGATACTTCCAGAAGTAATAGCTGTAGTATTGGAGTTATTTGGATTATGACCAGTTAAGGTTACTACTAATTGTCCTGTACTATCATCAGTAGATATGTGGTCCATAGTAGAATCAACTGCTTCATTAGCAGTTACATAGCCATTTCGAGTTACTCTTAAATCTCCTGCGGTGATAGCAACAGCATTAGGAGCAATATGATAATAGTTATTTACAGAACGATAGATATTAATTAAATTAGAGCCGACATCATTAGTATAAGATACCGTGCATCCATTCATTAGATCTGTTTCTCCTAATTCGTCTTTAACAATAACTTTTAGAGAGTATTGCAAGCCTTCAATATTATATGTTCCTCCAGTAGTAATAGAAGTTGATTGAAGGATATTTGCGCCATTCATATTAATAAATACTTGTCCTGCAGAAGGAGTAATGGTAATACCATTTGCTCCGGTAACGCCGGTATGGGTTACTTGATAATCTACAAAGCCCACTCGTTGGATATCTAAATCTGAAAGAGAAGCAGCAGTATTTGCCCAATAATAGTAATAACCGTTACTAGTAGTTGGGGATAAGGTAGCAAATGTATAAGTAGTGCAATTAGTGGAATAGAAGTTGTTTGTTTGTTCATCTATTTCATCTCTATTATAGATTTTTAATCCAAACTCCATTCCCTTTACATTATTTATAGAGCCTGTGGAAATAGAAGTAGCTTTGCTGTAAGTTCCCAAATTAATTATGGTTTGATTGCTTTGAGATGTAGCAAAACTATTAAATCCAGTATTAGTTACATTAGCATTTATGTAACCAGCGGTGGTACTAACTACTTTGTTTAAGACTAAAGCCGAGGATGTTCCTAAAGTATTAGCCCAATATATAATTGTTCCTCCAGCAGGAGCATAGGTAGGAGTAGTTGCGGCATATGTCTTAGTATTTATATTTCCTACATTCATCGCTCCATCAATATTTCCACCTAATTCGTCAGCTATTACTACTTTTAAACCAAATTTGTTTTGAGATTCTTTAGTTTGAGAATTAGCAGCAGAAGCAGAAGGTGCAGTATCAGAAACAATGCTTGTAACATATCCTTTTGTAGCGTGTTGAGGAACACTTATAGTTACACTATAACTTGTTCCTGCAGGAATGGTACATCCAAAATCATCTGCATTAGTTGGATTAACTATTGAGCTTCCAAGAGATGGGCTAACAGCTACTCCGCTTACAAACAATGTAGATAAGAGCGTATTATCTGCTTCTCTGTTAGTAGTAATATGAACAGTAAATTTATTTGCAGAGTTGCAAGTGGTTTGGGGACTACTTGCTGTATCAGGAACATTTACTGAAGTAATATTATAATTTAAAAACCCTACTGAACCTAAATTGGTAACATTTATAGTTCCTGTGGTACTATTAACTGGTTTAGGAATACCATATACTGCTGTAGAACCGTATCTTACGCCACTTGTGCCACTAAAATTAATAGTTGCCGTAGCATTAGTTATTTCACTTCCAAATTCATTTTTAACGGTTACTTTAACGGTAAAAAGGTTTGAGGAATTATATGTGGTTTGTGTGCCATCTGCAGTAGCAGGAACACTTACTGAGGTAATATCATAATTAAGATAGCCTACAGATCCTAACCCATCAACATCTATGGTTCCAGGGGCACTTCCTACTGGTTTAGGAATACCATATACTGCTGTAGAACCGTATCTTACGCCACTTGTGCCACTAAAATTAATAGTTGCCGTAGCATTAGTTATTTCACTTCCAAATTCATTTTTAACGGTTACTTTAATTGTAAATTGATGCTGGATTGTTTTTGAATTAGGATTTGCTGAAGAACTCCAAGAAGTAGAGGATATGGTGGAATTTAAATAACCATTATCACCAAGATCATAACTCTCAATTTTAAAATTGTTGCCATTGGAAATATCAGTGGTTCCATTATTAAAGTCTATATTGTTATAGAAAGAAACTATTCCTGTTCCGGATTTTTCGATGATTGCATTGTCGCCACTGGTATTTAAATTTCCATCTGGTCCTGGTAAAGTCAATCTTATAGTTCCTTCACTGGTAATACTGCTTCCAAACTCATTTTGAACATTAACTTGAATGTCACCTGCGGCAGAATATCCATGAGTAACTGTAAACAATAAGAAAAGGATGGTAAAAAGGACTGAAAGAAAGAGGGTTTTTTTATTTTTATTTAACATAACCAGCACCTTCTTTCAGCAGTTTTTATGTTATTTTTAATAAAAATTGTATGGTTATTATTGAATATTTTGTTATTAGGATTATTATTAAAATTGGAGAAATAATGAGAATTAGTAGAAGGATTGACAAAAAAATAAACTGACCCCATCCCGGATTTTTCGGTAATTATACTATCACCGCCCAGATTTACATCCGATCCGAGTAAAGTCAGTCTTATAGTCCCCTCATTGGTAATAGTGCTTCCGAAATCGTTTTTAGTAATCGTGCTTTTGAACTTATGAACGTTGAATTGAATTATGCTTGAAGCGGGGTAGCTGTTATCAATGAAGAGAAATAAGAAATAATTTGCTTTATTTCTCTTCAACATGATATTTACTTCCCTTAACGTTCTAATTATATTATGCCATATAAAGTATATAAATGTCAAATCAAGAATATAATAAGTATAAATAGTTTATTATCAGTTATTTAAATTATATCATAATTAATAAAACATAATAAAGTATATAAAAGACAAAGTTAAATTTTCTAAAAAAGTAGACTAAATTTGAATTTAAGTTTTGTAAACACTGATATAAAAGAAGATAGAAGTTTACTGCTTATATTTAAATTGAACTCAGGTTAAAATAGCTTTAAAAAGAAAAAATTATGAATAACCAATTCTAAATCCGCATTAGGATTGGTGTGAAATTGGTAAAATTGATAATGAAAACAGGAAAATAATTTTAAAGCAAGTTGAAAGTGGGTATAATACAGTTTAAAAATTCCTTGACGGTTAGAAAAAATTGTAATAATATAAAAAAGCACTAAGGAAAAAATATAAATGAATGAGATGAAAGAAACAAGTAAGGTTATTTGTATTGATCCGAAGAATATTGAAAAATCAAAGATTATATCAGTAGTAAGTTATTTAAAAGAAGGCAAGGTAGTTGCTTTTCCTACAGATACGGTTTATGGATTAGGAGCAGATATTGAGGATGAAATGGCGGTAAGAAGAATATTTTATATTAAAAATCGTTCTTTTAATAAACCATTGATGTTATTAATTTCAAATATAGATGAAGTCAGTAAACTTGCAAAAGATATATCATCTTCTATTTATAAATTAATAAATAAGTATTGGCCAGGACCTCTTACTATTATTTTAAAAGCAAGGAGAAAAATATTTGGCATTACCTCTGATGATCAAAAAATTGCTTTAAGAGTTCCTGATAGTAAAATTGCTTTAACTTTAATTAAAGAATTTGGCAAGCCAATTACTGCTCCTAGTGCTAATTTATCGGGAGAAGAGAATCTTATTACTGCTGAGGAAGTAAAAAAGGAGTTAGGAGATAAAGTTGATTTAATAGTAGATGGAGGGCAATGTAAGCATAGGAAACCTTCAACTATAATAGATTTGTCGTGCGCTAAGCCTATTTTACTTCGAGAAGGCAGTATTAGTTTTATGGATATTATGAGTGTATATGAAGGATAAGTTTGTATTGTGAAAAAGAAAATAAACTCTATTTTATTTGTGTGTACTGGAAATACTTGTCGTAGCGTGATTGCAGAGTATACCTTTAAAGAAATAATAAGAAATAGCGATTTATCTGATTTCAATATAAGTTCAGCTGGAATTGCTGCTTTAATAGGGGTTGGCTTACTAGAAAATACCAAAAAAGTCTTAGAAAGAAATAATATTCCCATTAAGAGTCATAGTCCTACTCAGATAGAAGAAAATCTAATAGATAAGAGTGATTTGATTTTGACTATGGCTAGATTTCACAAGGAACGTTTATGTTTTGATTATCCAAATAGTAGTAATAGAATTTATTTATTAGGAGAATATGTGGAAAACAAAATTGCAGATATTATGGATCCTTATGGATGTTCTATAGAAATATATGAGGAATGTTTTTGGGAGATAAGAAAATATTTAGATAAATTATTGATGAAAATTAAAGCTTAAAAGCTCTTTTGGCTTAAATTTTATTAGATTATTTGTAACTATTCAGCAATGTTCAATGTAACAACATATTTCCTTAGTGCGAAGTTTATGCTGAATAGTTACGATTATTTCTTAAATGGGTATGCAGAAATTTCAAAAAATGTAAAACTAAAAACTATAAGTACCACCGCGTATACATATAATTGTATAATTAAAAAACAAGGTTTATTATGAAAGTATATATTGGTTGCGACCATGCTGGATTTTTTTTAAAAGAGGAAATTAAAAAATATTTAGAACAGCAGGAGCATGAAATTATTGACTTTGGTGCTTATAGTAATGATTCTGTAGATTATCCAGATCATGGGTTTCTAGTGGCTAAAGAAGTGGCAAATCATGAAGAGAGTAGAGGGATATTGGTTTGTGGGACGGGCATAGGAATGAGTATAGTGGCTAATAAAGTTAATGGAATAAGGGCTGCTTTATGTCACAATATTGAAACAGCTAAATTAGCCAGAGAACATAATCATGCAAATGTATTAGTGTTAGGAAGTAAAATTGTAAACTCATCTTTGGCTTTAGATATGGTTAGAGTGTTTTTAACTACTGAAGCCTTAGGAGATAGGCACAAAAGAAGGATAGAAAAAGTAAATGAATTAGATAAAAAAATAGCTAAACAATAATGTTTAGCTATTTTTCTTTATTGATGTGAAAACAATGCAAAATATATGATAGCTTTAGAAGAGTTGCTATCATTGGAATTAACTACTGCTCACCTAATTTAATTATCGACCGAAGCACCAAAAAACTTTAAGAATAATAAGAATAAAATATAGTGTTTAAATAAAAGTATTGACAAAGAATATATATTCTGATAGCTTTTCATAAGAATAAAGATAACTCTTTTAAACTAGTTCGGTGAAGCTAGTAAGGAGCAGAGATTATGATATTATACTATAAAAAGCCCTCTTGCTTTATTTGGTGAGAGGATTTTTTTGTGTAAACTATCAGCTAATAATGAAGTGAAGGTTGTTATGGCTCTTAAAGTAAAAGCTGAAATTATGAATGAGGTAGATATTAATAGAACTATTTCTAGATTAACTCATGAAATATTAGAGAGAAATAGTAAAGATATTGACAAAATTGTCTTGGTAGGGGTAAGAAGTAGAGGAGTTCCATTGGCCTATCGCATTCAAAAAAAGATAAATGAAATTGAAAAAATAGAAATTTCTGTAGGGACTATAGATATTACTTTGTATCGAGATGATATTGATAATTTGACAACTCATCCTGATATACACGAGACAGAGATTCTTTTTGATGTAAATAATAAAAAGATAATTCTAATAGATGATGTATTGTATACTGGTCGCACAGTAAGGTGTGCTATAGATGGATTGATTGACTTTGGTCGGCCAAAATCCGTACAACTTGCGGTATTAATTGATAGAGGGCATCGAGAACTTCCTATTAGAGCGGACTTTATTGGAAAGAATTTACCTACTTCTCAGCAAGAAATTGTCAAAGTTTTTTTTAAGGAAGTAGATAACATAGACCAGGTGTTAATTTATGAAAGAGAAGATAAATAGACTAAGAAATAAAGATTTGATTTCTATCCAAGATTTAACTGTAAAAGAGATTGAATTAATCTTGGATACAGCAAAAGCATTTAAAGAAATATCAGATAGAGCTATAAAAAAAGTACCGGTATTAAGAGGAAAAACCATTGTAAATTTATACTATGAACCTAGCACTAGGACCCGAATTTCTTTTGAATTAGCAGCTAAAAGATTGAGTGCTGATTTAGTAAATGTTACTGCAAAGACTAGTAGTGCAGTAAAAGGGGAAAGTTTAAAAGATACCATCAAAACTTTAGAAGCTATGCAAGCTTCTATGGTTATTATTAGACATAGTGAACCTGGAGTACCTACCCTTATAAGTCAATGGGTAGATTTTTCTATTATTAATGCTGGCGATGGAAGTCATGCTCATCCTACCCAGGCACTTATTGATATGTTTACAGTAAGAGAAAAAAGACCTGTCTTTAAAGATTTAAAGATAGTTATTGTAGGGGATATCTTACATAGCAGAGTAGCCCGTTCTAATATTCAAGGTTTTACCAAATTAGGGGCTAAAGTGGTTTTGTGCGGTCCTCCTACTTTAATTCCTAAGTATGTAGAGCAATTAGGGGTGTTGGTAACTTATGACTTGGAGGAAGCAATAGAGAGCGCAGATGTTGTTATGCTGCTAAGAGTGCAGTTTGAAAGACAAAAAGCAAATTATTTTCCTAGTATTCGTGAATATTCTAAATATTTTGGATTAGATATTGATAGACTAAATAACCACAGGGATATCTTAATTATGCATCCAGGTCCTGTGAATCGAGATGTAGAAGTGAAATCAGAAGTAGCTGAAAGCTCTTCTTCTTTAATTAACGAACAAGTAACCAATGGTATTGCTATAAGGATGGCTGTGTTATATCTTTTAGCTCAGAGAAGCAAGAAAGTATAATCTATTAGTTGTTTATTGCACAAGTATACAAGTAAATGATACAGTATAATTTAACCTGAGTTCGACATAAGAATATGTTCCTTTATTTTAAGTTTAAAGATTAATATTTCTTTGCCAAATTAAAATCTTAACGGAAAATACATAATTTTTAATTTCTTCTTTTTCTTTAAAAATTAGATATTTTCCTAATTTCAATTAATGCTCAGAAATACTAATTTTTAAACTTAGGTTTATGCTGAATAGTTACGTTTTAAATATATAATTCTAACCTTTAATTTGGGAATATTATGGACATCTTTATTAAATCTGGAAGACTTATTAATCCTAAAAGTAATTGTGATAAGATAGTAAATATTGGAATAAAAGATGGGAAGATAAGCTATATAGGAAATGATGATATAGCTGCTTCAGAGATTGTAGATGCTAATGGATTAATCGTAACTCCTGGATTAATTGATATTCATACTCATTTAAGAGAACCTGGAAGAGAAGATAAAGAGACTATTAAAACAGGAACTATGGCGGCAGCAAAAGGTGGTTTTACTACAATATTGTGTATGCCTAATACTTTTCCGGTTATTGATCATGGGACTTTAGTGGAATTTATTATCCTAAAGGCTCGTCGAGAAGGTCTGGTTAATGTTTTTCCAATAGGAGCAGCTACTAGAAGATTAGAGGGTAATGAATTAGCGGAAATAGGAGAGATGATAGAGCTTGGAGCTTTGGCTATTTCAGATGATGGTGCTCCGGTTATGAATAGTGGGCTTATGCGTCGACTAATGAATTATACTAAAATGTTTAAAGTGCCAGTAATCTCTCATTGCGAAGATGTAATGCTTTCTTTGGATGGAGTTGTAAACGAAGGAATCGTTTCTACTGTTTTAGGATTACAAGGAATTCCTGCAGCTTCTGAAGAAGTTATGGTGGCTAGGGAGATTATTTTATGTGAAGACACTGATTGCCCTATTCATATTGCTCATGTAAGCACTAAAGGATCGGTAGAATTAATTAAACGAGCAAAAGAGAAAGGCTTAAAGCTAACTTGCGAAGTAACTCCTCATCATTTTACGCTTACAGAAGAAGCAGTTTTAAATTTTGATACTAATACTAAGATGAAGCCGCCACTAAGAACAAAAGAAGATGTAATAGCTATAAAGAATGCCATTAAAGAAGGGATTATTGATGTAATTGCTACGGATCATGCTCCTCATTCTCAGGCAGAGAAAGAGTGTGAATATGGGATAGCTTCTTTTGGTATAATAGGATTAGAAACAGCTTTGCCTTTAGTTTTAACAGAACTTGTAGAGAAAGAAGGAATTAGTTTAATGCAGGTTATTTCTATGCTTACCAACAAACCAGCTGAAATTGTAAATATAGATAAAGGTAATATAGAAGTAGGAAAAGATGCTGATATAACTATTATTGATTTGAATAAAGAATTTCTAGTAGATATAAATAAGTTTGTTTCAAAGTCTAAAAATTCCCCTTTTAATGGTTGGAAATTAAAAGGGGATGTTTTTGCTACTATTGTTAATGGTAAAATAGTTTTTAAAGAAGGAGATATGATTAAGAGATAATAGTTTCAAAGGTTTTCTATACTGATTTGGTAACCTATTTTACTTAGCTATATGTGGAACTTACTTAAGTAATTGTTTAAATATCTTAATTAGATTTCCGAGAGTGTAAGTATTTAAACATAAGTTTTCGGTATTTAATCTGGATATTTTAAATCCGAAATCCAAG
>JASEGW010000004.1 GCA_030017825.1 bacterium
CCTAAAAATTTACCTTATATTATATAAGCAATATCAACTAATTTAAGAAAGAACCTTGTTTTTAACATAAATAAATAAATAATGGGTCAAGGTTTTAATATAGTATAAGCTTGGTATAAACCTAACTTTAAGGAGAAACATTTTTAAACATTAAGTGAAATTAAAAAATATTTAATTTTTAAAACTATTTCGGACTTTTTGTTATGCTAAACTCCTAGAAATACATACCTTAAGATAAATAAAAATGATAGTAAGTAAACTAACCAATGCACAGAATATCCTTCACCACTGAGAAATTTTATTAAAGCATAAGAGATAAATCCAACGGAAAGACCAATGGCAATGCTGTAGGTTAATGGCATGGTAATAATGGTTAAGAAAGCAGGAATACCCTCAGAAGGGTCATTCCAGTATATTTTAGAGATGTTTTGCATCATGAAGCTTCCTACTAAGATTAAAGCAGGAGCAGTAGCAGCTTTTGGTATAATCTCTACTATAGGAGAAAAGAATATAGAAACTAAGAAAAGGAAAGCTACGACTACACTGACAAATCCTGAGCGTCCACCTATAGCAATTCCAGAAGCACTTTCAATGTAAGTAGTTACCGTGGAAGTTCCAAATAAAGAACCAATTATAGTTCCTCCAGCGTCTGCAAGAAAAGCTCTATCACTTCGAGGAAGATCACCGTTTTTATAAAAATTCCCCTGAGCACCTACGCCAGCCAAAGTTCCAATTGTGTCAAACAAATCAACGAATAAGAATACAAATATTATGTTTAAAAAGCCTAGTTTAAAAGCAGAAACAATGTCAAGTTTTAGGAAAGTGCTTTTCCAATTAGGAAGTTCGATTAAAGAGGAAGGAAAATGAGTAATACCCATACAAATTGCTAATCCTGTAGTAATGATAATACCTAAGAAGATAGCTCCTTTGATGCGACGGACAATAAAAGCTGAAGTTAAAAAAAGACCAAAAATAGCCAATAAAGTTTCTTTATTAAGGAGATTTCCCAGAGCTACAAAGGTTATTTTGTTAAAAATAATTATCTTGGCATATTGTAGGCCAATAAAAGCTATAAAAAGGCCAATACCTACAGAAGTAGCATAGATTAAAGTATCAGGAATTGATTTTAAGATCATAGTTCTAATTTTAGTAATAGTGAGAAATAGAAAGCATATTCCAGAAATAAATACTAAACCTAAAGCCACTTCCCAGCTTATATTCATATTCTGACATACACAGACAAAATAAGCATTCATGCCCATTCCAGGAGCTAAGGCAAAAGGGTAGTTTGCCCATATGCCCATAATCAATGAAGCAAAAGCAGCAGAAATACATGTAGCAAATAATACTCCACCTTCGGGCATACCAGCGTTGCTTAGAATAATTGGGTTTACAAATATGATATAAGCCATTGTCATAAAAGTAGTAAGGCCAGCTATGATTTCTCTGGAGAGGTTTGTTTGTAGTTCGTCAAACTTAAATATTTTACTAATCATTATTAGGCATACCTCAAGGATAGCAGTTGTTCGATTTTATCTTCGATTTCTTTTAAATGTTTATTTCCTTCCTCAATCTTCTTGTTTGATTCTATCAAATTTTGAAATAAAATACTTGCTTCTTTTTTTAATCTATATATTTCATAAGTATTTTTAATGACCATAGCAAGAATAATGTGATTTAAAGGTTTTTCTATAAAAAGGTAGGTGTCTTGATAAATAGAATCAAAAAAAGATTTACTATCATCTTTTTCGACCATGATTATAATTGGAATACTCTGCAAATCTTTAATAGATACTATAAGTTTTTGAATATTATACTTAAGAGGATTTGGATTTATAAAGATGGAAAAAAAGTCATTATTTTTTAAATACTTGATTATCTTTTTTTTGTCTTCTGGGCTAATTTCTATATAGCTATACTCAGATTTAGTGCATTGAAGGATAGAATTGGTAATTTGTTCTTGAGTATTTATAAGTAGTAGTTTTTTATTCAGGGGATCCATTATTGCTCATTTTGCTGATGGCGCTAAAAGACATTTGCTCTTTAAGCATAAACAGATAGCCTATGAGTATTACGGGAAAAAATTGAGCTGCATGAAGAATGATGGAAAAGCTTAAAGCTGCATTTTCATCAACCGAGAATAAAGAAAGAGAACTTATGCAAGCAAATTGAAAAGTTCCTATAAAACCAGGCGCTGAAGGAACCATTAGTCCTATAGCAAGTATTATAGTAACAAATAGCGGGGCATAAATAGGGATATTAAAGTCAAATATCAATAGAGCAAAATAAACTGAGGCAGCAATAAAAAGCCATACTAATAAGGAATAAAAAAAAGAAACTAAGATTAGTTTGAAGCTTTTAAAGACAGAGAGTCCAAAGGTAAAGTGTTGAAGTCTAATAGCTATTTTTTCTCTTATATTGCTTGAAATGAAGAAAAAGAATTTGTGGAATAATTTAATAAAAAAACTAAGATAAGCTTTCATAGAAAAAAGAATTAATAAACAGACAAGTGTAAAAACCATAACCACAACACCGGATTTTCTTATCCAGTAAGGAAAGCATGAACCCCAAAAAACAAATAATACTAGCATTAATAACAAAAGAGTAAATATGTCAAACAACCTTTCTATGACAATAGTAGCAAAGGATGTGCTTTTACTAATATTCTCCTTTTTTCCAATAATGTAAGCTCGTACGAACTCACCTATTCTTGCCGGCAGAATGTCGTTAGCCATAAAGCCAATCATCATCATAGGAAAGAGGGTTTTTGTGGTTATGTTTTTTATTGGTCTAAGAAGATAGCTCCAGCGAATAGCTCTAATATAGAAGCTTATAATTAGACTTACTATGGAAGGAAACAAATAGTAGTATTTGGCTCCTTTGAGAGAATTTACAATTTGAGCAAAGTCTGCCTTTTTGAAGATTACATAGAGAAGTGCTATGGTTATTAAGATACCTAACCAAGTTTTAATATTATTCATGTTAATTTAGTTGTTAACTAAAAACTCTTTAATAGATTTGGCAACTATTTTAATCTGTTCTTTGGTAAGCTCTGGATACATAGGGAGCGAAAGTATTTCTTTAGTAGAGGCTTCTGCTAATGGAAAACTATTTTCTTTATACCCTAGAAATTTATAAGCTTTTTGAAGATGAATGGGTTGTGGATAATGAAGACCAGAATCAATACCGTTTTCTTTTAAATACTCTTGAAGTTTATCTCTGTTCTTAACTCTTATTACATAGAGATGATAAACATGCCTATTATAGCTTTTTTCTTTAGGGGTAATCACTTCAAGTGAGGAAAGAAGATTATTGTATGTTTGGGCATTATTGCGACGTTTTTCAGTCCACTCTTCTAATCTTTTTAACTTTACTCCTAAAACTGCGCCCTGTATACCTTCCATGCGGTAGTTGTACCCTATATATTGATGAAAGTATTTTTGTGAAGAGCCATGATCGCGAAGCATTTTTATTTTTTGAGCTATTTCTTCGCTGTTTGTAGTAACTATTCCTCCTTCACCATAAGCACCAAGATTTTTACCAGGATAAAAACTAAAAGCTGCTGCTTGACCAATAGAGCCCACTCTTTGTCCATTATATTCAGCTCCATGCGCCTGACAAGCATCTTCGATTACTATTAAGTTATGTTTTTTAGCTATTTCCATAATTGGATCCATGTTACATGATTGACCATAAAGATGTACAGGTATAATTGCTTTAGTGTTGCTTGTAATGGCATTTTCTATCTTGGCGGAGTCCATATTGAATGTGTCTGGCTCTATATCAACGAAAACAGGTTTAGCTCCAGCATGAGAAATTGCTCCAGCAGTGGCAATAAAAGTATTAGGGGCAGTAATTACTTCATCACCAATTCCAACATTGTAAGCTAATAAAGCCATATGAAGAGCAGCAGTGCCTGAATTAACAGCTATTGCGTAATTAGCTTCTACATAGTTTGCAAAGTTTTTTTCAAAATCAAAAACACTTTTTCCTAAAATATAAGCTGTATTATCTAGAACATTATTAATAGCTTGAAGAATTTCCTCTTTGATTTCAAAATATTGACTTTTTAAATCTACAAATGGTACCTTCATAGCTCTTCTCCTTTTTGTTTATATATTTTAAAAATAAACCAATCTCTATTTAATTCAAAGATATTTCTCTGTAACCTCATTAATTCCAATTAAGATCTACCCTTATTCCATTCTTTTTGATAGATTCTTGAGTGGCTTCTAGAATAGTTACTACATTTAAACCATTTTGACCATCAGTATTAGGTGTTTTCCCTTCTAAGATACATTCAACAAAATGAGAACATTCAACTTTTAATGGTTCTATTCCTGAAAGCATGGGAATATAGATATCTCCGTAACGATAAGAAAGATGGAATTCACCAAAGCTATCATAAGAAGACTCAGACTCTACTCCTCGGTCATAAATTCGGATTTTTTCTAACGGAGTAATATCGTTGTAAACTAACATTTTTTTACTTCCTACAATAGTAGCTCTTCTAACTTTACATGGATCTAGCCAACTGACATGTAAAAGAGCAAATAGCTTATTAGAAAATTCTATTCTTACTTGAGCTACATCTTCAATATTTTCAATTACATGAGATGCTCCATAAGCAGAAACCGAAGTAGGACGTTGACCCAAAACAAACATTAAGATTGAAAGATCGTGAGGGGCTAAGTCCCAGATAACATTAATATCAGGTTGGAATAAGCCTAAGTTTAAGCGGCTCATATCTACATAATATATTTCCCCTAGTTCACCACTGTCAATAATTTCCTTAATTTTATTAACTGCTGGAGTATATTCAAAAGTGTGTCCCACCATTAATGTTTTTTTATTTTCTCGAGCTAATCTTAAAAGTTCTTTAGCTTCAGCAACTGAAGAAGTGAGAGGCTTTTCTATAAAAAGGTGTTTTCCGCTTTCTAAAACTTGCTTTCCTAGCTTATGATGCAGAAAAACTGGAGTCGCAATAGCTACGGCATCTATTTCTGTATTATTAATTATGTTTTCAAAATTATCAGTTGTATTAATATTGGGAAAGTGATCTCTAACTTTAGAAAGGCGATTTTTATCTTTATCGCAAGCAAATACCCTATCTACATTGGTTAATTGACTAAAGTTTCGAATTAAATTGGGTCCCCAATATCCACAACCTACTACAGCAATGTTTATTTTGGACATGTAGCCTCCTTAAATATAAAAAAGATTATAAAAATTAATAATCTATACTCTTATTATATAAAACCATTATACATAAAAGATTAAAATATGCAAGGGTAATAAATTAGTTTTTATAGATAAATAAACTATTTTCAAATTTATCAGAAATAAATACAGCTTTGTTTCTAAAGTAGCCATACTTTCTAATAATTTTGTAGTAATTAAAATCAAGAGTACGGGCAATATTTTCTTTAGATGTAGGAGCTAAGGAAGTTGTAAAAATAAAATTATCTACTCCTTTTTTCTTAAAGTTGGACAATAAATTATGAAGATGTTGAGAGCTTCGAATCCAGAAGAAGCATTTTTTGTAAAAAATAGAAGCAGCTTCTTGAGGAAGCCACCATACATCTGTAATTATTATTTGAGAATTAAGATTTTTTAAGGCTGTTATTTCTTTAAATGTGATATTTTTGTCGTGAAATGTTTTATAGATACCAATACATTGTATAGAGAAACTAATGATACAAAAGAGAATAAATATACTCTTGACGAAGTTAATATATTTAGGGTTAAAGTTAAGATATTTTAAATTATAGTAAGCATGAAAGGATAATATAATCAAAAGAGGGTAAATACATAAAAGAAACCTAGGCCCCCACTGCTTATCACCAAAACCTGGCGGGGTAAGCAGAAATAGGAGATAAAATAAAGAAGTAAAAAAAAGTAAGTTTATTCTATGATACCGTTGTTTTTTTATAAGATTAGAAATATCAAGAAAAATAATTAAGATAAATGGTGAGGTGACAAGAAGGCCAATAATTCTAGAAAAATAACATAAAGAAGCGATATAAATAGAATATAATAAAGTTAAGGCAAGAATTCCAATTATTATTTTATTAAACTTTCTTAGTTTGGAAATAATATTAAGAAAAAATAGAACAAAAGATAAAAAGAGAAAAGTTAAGTTTACATTTCTGCTAACTCCACTATCAAAAAGCAGATGATAAGTTTCTTTTATTTTAGTATTAACAAAATAGAGAATAGACTTACCTTCATATAATAAAGAGAAATTAACAGAAGCATGAGCTCCAGTAAAGTTTCCAAAAACTGTATAATTAAAGTACAAGAGAGGAAAGATGCTGAATGCAAAACCTGAGCTAATAATAATTAAATTTAGTATTTTTTTGTTGTAATTTGAATTATCAAATAAGAAATATGATAGTATAGTAGCTATAAAGAAAAATAATACTTCTAATCTAAACCAGATACTAATACCAAAGATTAAACCAGAGATAAATATTCTTAAAGAATCACGTTCTTGACTTTTAAAAAAGAGAAAAAAAGCCCAAAAAGATAGAAGCATGGCAACAGAATGTTCCCAGAATACAACTCCATAAAAGAAGATAGGAGAGCAAAGGCCAGCTACTACAATTAAAAATAAAGAATCTATTTTATTTGATAATTGAAAGAATTTAAAGATTAAATAGATTGTTAAGGTAGAAGATATGAGGGGAAGTAAATATAGACCAGAGAAACCCATAAAATAGTAAAAAAAGGAAGATAGAAAAGAAAAGGACAAGGGAAAGATAAAATAAAATTTATGGTTTTTTTCGTAAAAGGTTGGAACTCTGATAGGAAAATGATTGTGCTCTTGGTCAAGATATTCACCTGGATACTCTATATGTAATTTTTTCCAATTATGTTTAATTAAATTCTGAATCTGAATAAATTTTGAAGCATTGTCTCCGCTAAAAAAAACTTGCTTAGGGAGGATGAAGAAGGAGAGGATAGAATAAATTATTCCTATAAAAATTATAGTTGTTATGCTTTTGTTCATTTATTTCTTCCTAAAATAGATTTTAATCGAAGTCTAAGAGGGAATAGTAAGCTTTTTAATAAAATTCTATAGTTTAATTTAGATCTCCCAAATTTTCTATTTTTAAAGACTATAGGTATTTCTTTAATAGAAAATTTATTTTGGTAAACAGCATAAAGAATCTCTGTAACAATTGTAGGCCCCACAGAAACAAATCTATCCAAACCTAAGCTAGCTAAAGTACTTTTTCTAAAACAACGATATCCAGAAGAAGAATCTGTTACCTTAAAACCTAAGACAATTTTTAGGTAAATATGAGCTAACATACTTATATATTTTCTTACCAAGGTTCGGCCTTCTTCGGTTCCGTTTTCAATGCATCGAGAACCAATAACTACATCATGATGTTCTATCTCTTTTAGGAAAGTAGGAATACAAGAAGGATCATGAGATAAATCAGCATCCATTTCAATAATGCAATCTATATTTTCTTTTAAAGCATAAAGCATACCTTCAATGCCAGCTATTCCTCTTCCTCGTTTGCCTTTACGATGAATAATTCTTATTTGAGCATTAGTTTTAGAAAGCTTATCTACAATATCACCAGTACCATCTAGCGAGTTATCATCTACTACTAAGATAATACAATTTATGGCAAGAGATAGTATTTCATTAATTAAGATTTTTATATTTTCAGCTTCATTATAAGTAGGAATCATAATTAATGGTTTTAACATGGTTGGTTAGCTAAAGCTACTTGTAGTATTATTTTGAAGCGCAAAAGATTCTTTTTGGGATTTCATAATAGAAATAAGATGAAGTTTGATGCGATACCATAAAGAAAATATGGCTGCTGAACCAGCTAAAATATGGAATAAGAATATCCACAGATGAGCAGATAAAGTGATTGCAGACATAATATTTCTATTTAGTCCAAAAGTAGCACAGAAAATAATTACCCATAATATTTCATTACTACCTATTTGAGCAGGAGGGTAAGGTAGCACATAGGAAAGTTGAATTAGGGTATAACCAAAGAATACTTTTAAGAGAGAAAGAGAGCTACCAAATCCCAATAGAAAAAAATAAAAAAATAGAGCATCAGATGCAATGCTTAAAAAAGAAAACAATATAGTATAAAAAATAATGGTTTTGTTTTTAAAATAAGTAATGATTTCTTTAAAAAAATGATCAAGAGAATTTATAGATTTTAGTTTAAAGTTTATAAATCTATCTGGAGCTAGAGATATAAAATATTTAAAAATGTTTAGGATAAGACCAGTTTTTTTTACGGAAATCAAGATAATAAGAAGTAGAATTATAAAAATCGAGGTTATCAAATAGATTAAAACAAATACAGGTCGGGATAAACTAAAAGAAAAAATAAAAATAAGAGGTAGAATAATAAGAACTGGAAATACATCCATTACTTTATCCATAAAAACACTAGGAAGTGATCGAGAAATATTGATATTAGCTAATTTTTTTAAAAACACACAACGCGCAATATCTCCAGCACGACAAGGTATAAAAAAGTTAATTAACATTCCAGCAACATATAGAGCAAAAGAAGTTATGTATTTTATAGAATGAACTTGAGCTAAGATGATTTTCCAACGAACGCTTCTGAAAAAGTAAGCCAGGGTGTAAAAAATGGTAGATAGGAAAATATAAGAATAATCTACGGAAGATATATACCCCATTACCTTTGAAAAATCTATATCTATATATAGAGACCATATTAATAACAAAAAAATGCCCATGATTAAACCTATGATTATTTTTTTTACCATTTTAGCGTTTAGGTCTAAAAAATTATTAAGCATTTTTTCTCCTTATTTTATATGTTATAATAACAAGAACTCCAAATAACATAAGAGATAAAAATATTTTTAAAAATAGCTTAATACCTTTTATGGTAGTAAATGGAATACCTTGTCTAGTAAAGACCCATCCGACTTCTTTTTCTACTATACAAGTATTTTTATTAACGAGTTGAATTTTAATAAAATGTCCTCCTTGGATTAAAGGTTTATCAAAGACTAAACTTAATTTTCCAGATTTTTGGTCATAATTATAAGGAAGTATTTTATTGTCTAGTTTAAATAGTATTTGATAAAGGTTTAAGTTTATGGGTTCTTCAATCATGGCAAAAATTTTAGGTTTTTTATAAAAAGTATAAGTAGCTAAAGGTGGATTTAGATAATATGATTTTAGGTGTCCAATATTTAATAAAGAGATAAATTTCTTTAAATCAAAATCACCATATACTGCTTGGCGATTTATATTAAAGGGGCTTGAAGATAAGGTATTCGTACCACCATGGAAAGTTAATAAAGCCTTATAGCCATATTTCTTAGCTTTTTCAATCACGAATTGGTCATATTTTCCATAAGGATAAGCTAAGTATTTTACTTTATTATTTAATTTTTCTTCAATGATATTTTTTGATTCTAAAAGTTCCATCTCAAGTCGTTTGAGGTAGGAAGTTTTTCTTTCCGTCTTTAGATCTCTTACCAAAGAACAATAATGATGGGTTTTAGTATGACCCTGAATATCAATTACTCCACTATTCTGTAATTCATTTAGCATTTCCCAAGTAAAACTCTTATTTACAAAATTTGTGGTTAAGAATAAAGTAGCGCAAAAATTAAATTTATTTAAATAAGGAAAAGCCACACTATAAACACTTTCAACTCCATCGTCTATAGTAATAACAACTGATTTTTGAGGAAGCGGAAGTTTTTTGTTTAAAGCTTCTACAAATTTTTCTAAAGGCAATACTTTATAATTGTTATCAGCTAAGTATTGTAACTGTTCTAAAAATTTTTTTGGAGGTACATTTATTCTTAATTTTCTTTGCGAAGTATCTGGTTCTGAGAAACTATGGTAGGCTAATATAGGTATAGTTTGAAAATCTGCATGGAGATTATTAGCATGGAGATTATTATATAGAGATAAAGAAAACAAAGAGATTAAAAAAAGTGTAATATATTTTATCATAAATTTTGACTCCTAAAGAAATCTTTTAAATCATAAATTCTTACCTCAGAGATATCTTTTTTGTCAATATTTTTAAAAAAGTTTAAAGTATTGAGAAAGGATACTATGCAATGCTCAAACCAAAATTGAAAATGAAGGCCTCTGTTCTCTTTTATGGTAAATATAGGCTTAGCTCTAGACTCTATTTCTATGAGCAAAGGTGACTTTTTAAAAGGAAAGTGAGGAAATTTAGTGATATATTTTTGAACATCTACTAATAAATAGCGATAATCTTGATTATATAAGTTTTTTAAGCTAGTATAACTTTCTATATTTCTTATGTCTCTGACAAGATTTGGATCCTTGACATAGAAAAAAGATACTTGTTCATGGGTGGTGATATGTTTAGTGACTCCTTGTCTAGATAAATAATTAAACGCTTTTCTTAAACCAGAATTTAAATTTAGAGTGTTATTTATATTAGGCAAAGAAAAAATGCAAATAAGGACAAGGATAACAATAAAGACTATGTTTTTGGGTTTGATGTAATCATCTAATGCTTTGCTTATAATTAAAAATATACTTGGCAGGGCAATTACAAAAAATCTTGGAAAATCTGCGCTATATAAACCGAAGAATATTAGCGAGACAAAAAATTGGAAGAATATAATGAAGTTAAAGGATGTATAATTTCTTATTAGTTTGTATATTCCATAAAGAAGTAAAATACAGATAACAATTCCTTCTAACTTAAACAAATAAAATGGATAAGCAATAAAATCTTGGATGTTAAAAGCAACACTACTTCCAAAACGAAAGATATTATCGTATAATAGTTCAATATAGGTTCTAAATGGAAAAACAATGTTTGATTTTCTATATATTATCAGCAATAGGTGATAAAAAGATTCATAGATGGCAAAAGGTAAGAGCATGGTTAGGGATAAAGTTGTGAACCTTCTAATGTTTTCTAACGTAAAATGAGGTTTTTTTCTATAGAAAAAATATAATTCATATACATAGAAGAAAAAAGGCATTAGTATCCAACGATAATGGCAGCTATAAGCAATTCCTGTAAACAAACCAGAGAGACCTAAATACCAGATAGAAAAGTATTTATTTTTAATACTTTGGATATAGAATATATTAGCTAAGACAAAGAAGAAAAGGGTATTTATTTCTCCGAATCCTTCTCTGGAATAAAGTAAATGGTATCCTGAAATAGATAGTAGGAATGCGGATAAAATTCCTACTTTTGGAGAGTATAGGGATTTTCCTAAAAAGAAGATTAAAATAACTGTAGCTAAGCCAAATACGGCTGACATTAGACTGCTTGTATAATCCTTAATGCCATTAGTAAAGCTACCAAATAGGGCAATTAAAACTACATGTCCTGGTTTAGGATTTGTTAAGGGCAGACCACCTAAATTGTTAGAAATATAATCAACTCTTTCTTTATTTGTGATATTTTTTAAAGAAAAGCTTTTTATGGTATGATTAAAAATATCTTTGACAAAGATTGCTTCTCGAGAGTTAGCAGCTTCATCTGTTAAAAAGAAACATTTATCTTTGATATGGTAGAGTCTAAGAAAAGCAGCTAGGAAAATAATTATTGCCAAAAAAAGATAAGATAATTTATTCATTTGGAAAACCTTAATTGAAGCCAGAAAAATAACATCCTGAAAAAGGTTTTAATAATTCTTAAAGGATTACTTCCTTGAGCAACGCCTGCAGTACGGGGATATGAAGAAACATCCACTTCTTCTATTCTGTAATTAGCTTTTTTAGCTTTTATTAAGGTTTCAATATCCCAAAAAAATCCTTTGGAGGTAATGCTTATTTTGTCAAATACATATTTATGATAAAGCTTTACCCAGCTAGGGTCTTTAAACTTTATACCAAAAAGAAGCCAGATTAAGATATTATATACTTTTGTGTTAAACATTCTAAAAAAAGTATATTCTCTATTAATTCTTGTTCCAATTACTATATCTGCATTTTTACTGATCAGTGGAGGTAAAAATTTATAGAGTTCAGCTATGTTAAATTGATTATCAGCACAGGTAATAAATAAAAAATTGCTTTTAGCATATTTAATTCCTAATCTGACAGCAGTGCCCATACCTTCGTTTTTTGATAAAGATAGCACTTTTACCAAAGGATTTTTATTTGCAATATCATTAGCAATTTTTTCTGTGTTATCTATACTGCCATCATTGACCACAATAACTTCATAGTTAGGAGTAAGGTTTTCTAAAGCATCTATAGAACTCAAAATAGCTTTTTCTATATTACCTTCTTCATTATAGGCAGGCATAATAATAGATATGCTATGGTTTAATTTACTCATTTTGTCCTTTAGAGAAAATAATCTTTTAAGTCATATATTTTAATATATTTTTTTTCTTCTTCTGATGTATTGGTAAAATAATGTTTTGTTTTTTTAAAGTTAATATTATGTTCGAACCATATCTGTAAATGAGTTCCTCTGTTATCAAAAGCTGTAAAAACTGGTTTACATTTTGATTCAATATCTATTAGAATTTTACTTTTATCTCCTAACCAGTTAGGCCAAGGATTTCCAAAATACTTCATAATATCCACAAATAAATAACGAAAACCTTGATCATAAGCCTTTTTTAAGTCTGTTTTACTTTTGATATTTCTAAAATCAGATACAGAATTGTGATCTACAAAGAAAGTAGAGACCCACCAATGAGTGCTAATATGCTTTTTATTGCCTAAAAAATTATAAGATTCTTTAAATCCAGATTTTAGATGTAAAAGAGGGTAGCATTTATAAATTCCGATAAATAAAATTAAAATTAATAGAATCTTGTCAGTGTTTTTCTTTAAAATAAGTTTTAAAGAATAGAAAGCATATCCGGAAATTAAAGCCATAGCAGGCAGAGAAATAGCAAGATGACGAGCATTATTTTCTTCAAATAGGCTAAAAAATAAAAAAGGAATTAAAAATTGTAGACTAAAATAAAACATATTTAAACTTATTTTTTTAAACATCAAAATAATACCCAAAATTAGTAGAGTAAAAATTATAGGACCTTCTAAGTGCCAAATAAGATATGGATAAGTTAAAATGTCATTAAGGTTTAAACCAGACTCAGCTCCATAGAAAAAGAGATGATCAAATAATTGCTCAAAATAAGTAAGAAAAGGTAACACAGCATTATTTCTTCGAAAGACAAGGAGAGCTAAATGATAGGGAAATTCAAATAGTAAAATAGGAAGAAGCATACAAGTATTAAGAATAAAAATACGGTTTAAGGTATCCTTGGTAAAAATTGACTTATTAGAGATAAAATAACAAATTTCATAAATCCATAAAAATAAGGGTATTACAAAAAGACGATAGTTGCAAGTATAAGCAATACCAGTAAAAAGACCGGAAATAGCTAAAAAAAGTAACTTATTTTTAGAGTTAATTTTGTAGCTTTTTATATAAAAATAGAAAGACAATAAGAAGAAAAAAATGCTGTCTACTTCTGCGAGCCCTTCGCGAGAATACATAGTATGATATGAAGATATGGTTAAGAATAAGGCAGAAAAGAGAGCAATATTTTCATTAAATATGTCTTTGGCAATTATAAACAAAAGGATTATTGATAGAACTCCAAAAATTACTGATATTAAGCATCCTGAGTATTCTTTAACTTCTCCTTGTAGAAGAGCTATGGAGGATATTAAAAGAGTATGAGTTGGTTTACTATGCCTTAAAGCAATCCCTTTTGTTTTACTACGTATATTATCAAGATCTTTATTGTCGCAAATACTTTTTACACCACTTACAATAAATTGAGCTTCTTGCAAATAGTTTCCTTCGTCAGTTAAAAAGACACCTTTAGAAGTAATCTTATAAAAACGAAGAAAGCAAGCTAATAATATTATTAAAGCTAAAGATAGATAAGTTGATTTTTTCATAAAACTATTTTTTTATTCTTAAAGTTAAACAAACCATAGGTTTTAAAATTTTCCACCAATCAATAATAGGCTTTACTTTGGTATATTTTTTATATTCCTTGATTTGGGGATAAATTTTAGTGACTGGAACTTCTTTAATTTTATAATTATATCTAACTACCTGATAATGTAAATAGAATTCTAATTCTGTTCCATCTAGCCATTTTTGCCAAATATTTAATCTCTTGTCTTGAAAGATGCTTGTTTTATAAGCTCGAAAGCCGTTAGTTGCATCAGTAGCTTTAAATTTACCAAAAGTGAATATATTAAGAAGTATAGGATAAAGTCGGGTGCCAATAATACGATGTAAAGGCATTTTACCATAAATTCCACCTTCTAAATAACGAGAACCTTGGACATAATCATAGTCTTCTTTTACAATAGGATCTAAGAGCAGGGGAACTTCTGCTGGGTTATCTTTATCGTTCCCAGCCAGGATAACAATAATATCAAATTTATTAGAAATGGCATAATCAATTCCTGTTCTTATAGCACTTCCTAGTCCGCGCCTACTGCCATGGCTAATAACTATATCGGCTCCAGCTTCTTTGGCTACATTAGCTGTGTTGTCTGTAGAGCCATCATCAACCACACAAATAGTATCCACTATATCTTTAGGAATTTTTCTTACCACATTTCCAATTTTATCTTCTTCATTAAAGGCTGGAGGTATAGCTATAATCTTCTTGTCGTGATACATAGATGCTTCCTTTCTCTGTTTAGTTAGTGTTCATTACCACCTTCATTTTCTTTAACTGTTCTTCGGCTTTGCTAAAATATTCTTTAATATCACTTTGGGTCTTAATCCATTCTACATATTTATCAACGCCTTCATCTAAAATAACTTCAGGCTTCCAACCTATAGATCTCAGCTTGCTGTTATCGGCAAAGAGATGTCGGACTTCTCCGGGACGAAACTCATTTCTCATCAAAGGTTCTATATCTAAGTTGTATTTTTTAGCTAAAGCAGCGATTAAACTTAAAACACTAGTCTGTTTTCCTGTTCCCACATTAAAGACCTGATGGGTTGCTTCGTCACTTTCTGCTACTGCTAAATTTGCTTTAGCTACATCGCCTACATAGATAAAATCTCTAGTTTGACGTCCATCTTCATATACAATAGGAGGAAGTCCATTTAACATGCGAGTTGAAAAGATAGAGCAGACTCCTGTGTAAGGATTAAAGATTGATTGTCTTGGACCATAGGTAACAGAATATCTAAGAGCTACGGTAGGTATGTCATATCCTTTACCTAGCCCAATAGTTAATCTTTCTTGAGTATATTTAGATATAGCATAAGTAGTTTCTGCTCCTATGTTGGAATTTTCATCTGTTGGTAATGGGATAAGGTCTAAATTACAGATAGGACATTTTGATTCCCACTCTTTCTTTGACAGTTGACTAACAGAGCGTAAATCAGGATTAATTGTTCCATGTTCAGAACAGCTATATTTTCCTTCTCCATAAACAGCTTGAGAAGAAGCTACTACTAATTTTTTTACAGGATGTTTTTTAATGATTAGTTCTATGAGATTTGCTGTTCCTAAACAGTTAGCATGAACATACTTAGCTATTTCCGGCATAAAACCACCTTCAGCAGCTTGATGAAAGACATAATCAACCCCATCCAAGGCTATATCTAAGTCTTTCATGTTTCTTACATCGCCTAAAATAAATTCTGCTTCTTTAGGGATCCATGGAGGTTTACCCTTAAGATGAGTAGGCTCTACCAGACTATCTAATATTTTTACTTGAAATCCTTTTTCTAAAAGTAAATCTACAAGATGTGAGCCTATAAGACCAGCTCCTCCAGTAACTAATGCTTTCATAAAATTCTCCTATCCATAATGCGTTTTTTAAATAAAAATAAAAGATTGCCAAAACCATCTGACCAGAGATTTAGCTTACTTTCACCGACTCTCTCTCCATAATAAATAGGTATTTCAATAGCTTCGATAGTACGATTAGTAAAAGCTTCAATTTTTAATTCTTGGGAGAACGCCATGCCATTACTAGTTAATTTTACTCTATCTAAAACTTCTTTTTTAAAGACCCACATTCCTGATTGGGAATCAACAATTACTCTAAGGAAGAGAGCAGCAAGAACTGTACTAAGAATAATATTTCCAAAAACCCTTAAAAAACTTTTACTTTTACCACTTTTAGAATGCCAACGACGGGCAGTAATAAAATCTACTTTCTCTTCAAAAAGGATATAAAGCAGTAAAGAAATACTTTCTGGAGGGTAGGTTCCATCAGCATCCATGGTAACTATAACATCTCCTGTAGCAGCTTTAAAACCAGCTTTATAAGCTATACCATAACCCTTTTTTTCTTCTCTAACGATGACTACCTTATCTCCAAAACTTTTAGCTACTTCCACAGTATTATCAGTGCAGTTGTTGTCAACCACCACTACTTCATCTACTATATCTGGTATTTTTTCTAAGATGATTTTAATGCCGTCTTCTTCGTTATAACAAGGAGTAACTATGGATATTTTTTTATCTTTATACATTTCAGTCTCCTATTTTCTTACGAATTTTGGCAAACTTTAAGATTAGATATTCTTTTAATACTCTAGGGAGTAGCCAAGGGTTAAAAAGAATATTAATAGTTAAAAAACACTCGTAAGTACAGAAACATCTATTTTTCCGAATATAATTACGAGCATTATTAGCTTTTTCACTTAGCCAGATTTTCTTAAAGTCATAATTAAAATCACGCACATTTCCCAAAATTAAATCATCATGAAGTTCGCAAGGTAAAACATCTCCTTTGCTAAAGAGAGCAGCACCTAAAGAACCGCCAAAACATGGAATTTGATAGCGGTTTTCTCTAACTAATTTAGTAATGGTTTGATGACGGACAATTCTCTTAGCATTTATAATATCGCAGAAAGGAAAGTTATAGTAACCACTTAAGGATTGTGTTTTTATGCTTTTTTCTAATAATTTGGCATATTCTTCATATTTGTTAATATCAAAAAATTTAGAAGCAGATTCTCGAGGTTTACCTCTGCATAGTAAAGTAAATAGATTATTAGCTCCTAATTCTTTAGTTACGTAGTTATAAATATCAATTAGTTTATCATCATTATAAGAAGATACGGTAGTTTCAACATTAACATTGAAATTTTTATAATGTTTTTCTAATTTTCTAAGCTCTTTATAGGTTTCAATTGTTTTTTGAAAGAGACCTTTTACTCCTCGCACATAATCATGATCTTCGCCTACGCCATCTATAGATACGTCAACAGTAACTTTTAAGCTAGGATTAGACTCCAGAATTAATCTTGTAGATTCTATTACCCTTTGGGTAAGGGAGCCATTGGTGGGGATACCTACAATTTTTATTTTATTGTTAACGTGAAATATTCTTACAATTTCAGAAATATCTTTTCTTAAAAAAGGTTCGCCTCCGGTGGGAAGAAGAAATAAAAAGTCATTCATGCTTTGGGCAACTTTTTCAATTTCATCTATGGTAAGTTCATCTCTAGTAGGGGGAATGTTCCCCAATAAACAATGCTTACATTTAATATTACAGTTAAAAGTTATAAAGTAAACCAAATAAATAGGCAGGGTATTCTTTTTATAAAACATTTTTTTAGCATATTTAAGATAGTCTAAATGGCTCATTTTTACTTCCTTATCAATTTAGTAAGTGTTAAAATGTTAGCTTTTAGCTAATATTTATACTAAGAAATAAGTTGGAATTTATAGAGATTCATAGAAGTTAATTATTCTTTAGCATTCATTTGCAGTTAGTTTCTGTTAATGTAGTGTAATCAACTGATTGCTGATACCTAAAAGTTTACTTTAATATCTTGTTCCAAAAACAAAGCGTATAGAAGCGATTATGATGCCACTGCCTGAAATAATAGCATCCAATGGAATAAATAAGGCACTTTGAAGCATAAATGTGAATTTATTGATCTTATTTAAATAAGATAGATATTTAGCATTAAGAAATATAGTGGTAAGCAGAGAAAACATGAAGCCGAAAATTAAGAGTCCATTGGGACAAAAAAGATTAAATGAAAAGAAGAGAAGGGATAAATAAGCAAAAAGAATGCTAAGCATAAAGGTATAAGGGACAGAGGTATAATTTATCTGTTTTTCCTTCTTAAAAAAGTTTCGCAAGAACATCATAGTTAGCTCATAAGAGCGTTTAAAATCAAGCATTAGAACTTGATTTAAAGTATAATGCTTTATGTGTTCAGCTTCTAATCTCTTGTCAGAATAAATTTTATAATTTTTAGTTAAAAAACGTTGACCAAATTCTGTATCTTCTACATTAGCATCTTTATAGCATTTGTCAAATCCGCCTAATTCTAAAAATATATTCCTTCTAAAGGCAGTAATACTAGTATAAGAAACGCCAACAAAATCTGGTAATATTTTATA
Organism: bacterium; assembly: GCA_030017825.1. Taxonomy (GTDB): domain Bacteria; phylum UBA9089; class JAHJRX01; order JAHJRX01; family JAHJRX01; genus JASEGW01. Next base: position 18,358 of record JASEGW010000004.1, read on the forward strand.
AGTATAATGCATCCATAGATTTTTATATTGACTGGCAAAATTTTTAAACCTCAATTTTGCAGACAGAAGTCCTACTACTCCAGATATTTCAAGGTTGCTGAAGTTTTCGTTGATTATAGAGAGAGCATTTGGGGTAATGATAATATCAGAATCAATAAAAAATATTATTTCTCCTTGCGCTGTTTCTGCTCCTTTATTACGAGCAGCAGCAGCTCCACTCTTCTGAGAGAGTTTAACGATTTTGCAAGGAAAATTATTAGCAATTTCCAAAGAATTATCTGTTGAGCAATCATCTATTAAGATAACTTCATAATTTGAATAATTTGAAGCAAAAATTGCTTCTAGGCATTCCTTAAGAGTGTTAGAAGCATTATATACAGGTATAATAATAGATATTAAATCATTTAACATTGTTTAAAGTTTTCTTATGAAAAAATAGCAAAATAGATAAAATTAGTAATATTATAAACAAAGGTACAATATTTATCAAGTCTAAATTTGAGAAAATATAATACCCTATATTATAATCAATGTTATTATTTAAAATATTGGGTAGGAGATAATCAACAATAGGGTTATCTATAAATTGAGGAATTTCAGGATCAACTATAACTGCTAAGAACATTATGGCAATAGAGACAAGAGATAGAAAGATGAAGATTTTAAAGTAGTATTTATTTTTATTGAATATAAAGAGAATAGGGAAGACCATAAAAGGCAAGGCAGGAATAATATAACGAGGACCAATGCCATAGCCTCCGTGCCAAGCAGCAAAAGAGGCGTTTAGCAAGATAAAAGATAAGGTAGAAAAAAGACAGATATAGAATTCTGCTCTTAGGTTTTTATCTTGATAAATATAATAGAATCCAGGAATGCTAAGTAAGAGTACAGGAGATGTATAAAATAGTCCACGATATGAGCTAAAGAGAATTTTATATAAAATACTTAAATTAGGTAACCCAAATCCAAAATGTCCTCTGGCCATAGCCTTGACAGCTATTTCTGGAGCTTGAAAAGAATATCCCAAGTTAAAAGGATTTTCAAAGCATAAGTAATTATAGGTTAAAAGTAGCAGGAGAGGAGGAGCGGATGAAAGAAAATAAATTAAAATTTTGCTCTTTTTCTTAAGATTAACTATTAGGTAGGCAAACAATAAAAGAATTATAATTCCTGAAGTATATTCAGTTATGACAGCTAATCCAGAAAGAAAACCAACGGAAAGTAAACAAAAATTAGCTGATATGTAGTTATTTTTAAATAAGTAGATTAAAGAAAAAGAGATAAAACAAAATATAGCAGCTTGTTGATGTCCATAAAATAAAGTAGAATATGGGTAGCAAAGGGTTCCTAAGAAGAGAGCAAAAGTAAGCCAGATATTGTATTTACTAATAGGATTAAATAGGGTTAAAAATTTAAAGAATAAGGCTGCAAAAATAGCCGAAGGTAAAGATACGGAGATTACTCTAAGTAAATAATAGATTAAATTTATTCCAAAAGAAACTTTAGATATCTTTATTAACCAACTAGGAATAAGGGCAAATAAAGAAGTTCCGATAGCTTTATCTGAGTAATAGTGCCCTTTATATAAAGATTTATCTACAGTATTTTCATGATAGCTATCTATATTGAGTTTTCCTTCATAAACTATGGCTCGAACAAGATTATATCTAGTTAGAGAATTGGCGTGGGGTGATAAATGAAAGAAATATGCATAACATGTAAATATAATTAGAAAGATTAAAATTTCTTTTTTATATTTTTTCATATATAATTTCATATATAAATATTAATATACATTTGTTATATTATCAAATGAAATATTGACAAGGTAACAAAAAATATCTTGTGTAAATTCATATGGTCTAATAAACAAAACAAATAAAAAGGAGGAAAATACCTATTTAAAGTAGCAACGATACCTTCTTGTTATGCAAAGCAAAGGATCATAGTTTTCATATCTATCATTGATTGTTTATGCCCAATTATTGTCATCTGCTATTAGCTTGATATGTATTGTAAGAACACTAAGTTTTTAGCTTATATACGAGTATGTTCTTAAATTTAGTAATATAACTATAATTGTTTTTAAAGAAAGAGTTAAGGGCAGGGTAATAAGATATGTTATTTCTATCGAGTAAGCGATCTTCTTTAGCAACAGAGTCTATAAAAAATGTTGGTCTATTTTCGATCAAGTCTTTTATCATTTCATTAAAAAAAATATTTTCAATATGTTTTGGAAAATAGTTATGTACGATAGCATTATTAAAAACAATTCTACTTGCAGGGGTTCGATTGGATAGAAAGTATATTTGAGGCGAATTACCCCAAACAAATATTTTTTCTTTTTGCTTAGTATTTTGTTTTATGTAATTTGAGACTTGTTCTTCTCCTGAAAGCACAATATATTTATTAGTTAGAAAGTAGTAATATCGTTTTAGAAAGCCAATAGAACCATGATATCTTTGAAAAGGGAAAATTGTGCCTAAAATAAGAAAAGATACAATAATTATTTTACTATAACTTTGGAGTATTTTATTAAAGTATTTTTTATTTATTAATATGCTTACTCCATATCCTGAGAGAATAGAGAGAACAGGTATTATTTGGATGAAATAATGTGGTTCAAATTTCTTTCCTACAGATACTCCAGCAAAAGAAAAAATTGCCCAAAGAATAATTAATATATTTCTATTTTTCTTATTAAGAAGATTATCTTCTTTTTCTATATTCTTGTTAAATATATTAAATAATATAAAAATAGAACTAGATATAGATAAACACCAAATCAAAATATTAGGAAATATATATATATTAATAGAAGTATGAAAAGCTTTTAGAAAATTATGTTTCATGTATTTTACATAAACAAAACCAAACCGAAAAGCTTCATTAATAAATTCCCAAAGAGCATTATGGAAGAAAAAGTATAAAATTATAGGAATTGATACCATGATAATTCCTGTAGTAAAGTATAAGTTCTTTATTATCATCTCTTTAAAACTAAATTTGTTACCTAATATTTTAGGAATCAGTAAAGTATAGAAAAAAACTACCCCAGCATTAAATATACCTGGCTGTTTAATAAAGATAGCAGCTCCACAAAATACTCCCGAGATAATTAAAAGATATGGTTTGAAAAGCTCTTCCCCTTTGATAAAATAGTAAATACATAAAACATAGGGTAATATCATAAATATTTCTGAATTAGCTGCAATTAGGTCTTTGGGGATATAAGTAGTGCTAAATATGGCGAAAAATAGAGCAGAAAGCAATCCTACTCTAGCAGTATATAAATAGTTAGCTAATTTAAAGATAAAGTAGGTTATTAAAGAAGTCCAAAATATTGTAAATAACCTCATATAATACATGGTTGTAGAAGAAAATAGTTTAAATATTAAAGCGTAAATAAAGTATATTCCTGGAGGTTTGTGGTCCCATACTCCTTTATATAAAACATTTCCCTCAAGAAGGTCTTTTGCAACTAAAGAGTATATGGCTTCATCAGCATGGAACAGAGGTATGTTGGTATAAGGCAATCTAATTAAAACATTCAATACTATTATTAAAAAGATAAAAAGATTGGTTTTATTTTTCATGTGATTAGATTTCTATCAATTTCTATATAATTTTTTAACTAATGCTTGCTATGAGGGTAGTCTAAGGATGCAAAAAGCGAAAAGCTCAAACAACCTACAAAGATAAATGTCTAGGGTGCAAAGCTATTATTATGTAAAGATTAAAGAGAGCACTAAATCACTTAAACAATAATATGCCAGATATCTACTATCTCTCAATCTCAAATGCTTGAAAATTGATTCATCGAAAAAATATTGAAAATTATAAATTGAGAGTTTAAAATTAAAATATTAAGCATAGAGTATCTATGAGGTAGGTCGTTTATGTTTCTTATTCTACTTATTCTATATCTACTTTTAGTCCAAAAAACAAAGGGCCTCCTATCAATATTTTTTTGTTTTTAGATGTAATATAGTTATTCACATAAGTAGGAACATATAGATTAACTTCACTAGGTCTTTTAATCATTTTAAATTTTAAATCTATATTTTTTTTTTCATTATTTAATGCCAATTCTAAATCATGGGTAAACTTTTTCACAATAAGGCTTATAAAACAAAGCCCGCTATCTTTTCCTTTCTCATAAACCTCATCAAATCTCTTCTTCATTTTCGTTTCTTTTGGTAGACTATCTTTAGAAGGAAGGCTATACATACTTCCTTCATGAACAAAAATACTGTTTAAATAAGCATGAGAGATTAATTTCTTTCCTTGATCCCAATTATAAATCCATAGCTTAATCTTTTTATTTAAAAAATCTCCTTTGTAAATCAAAACCTCAATAGGTCCTATTTTGTCTTTATTTTCTAAGCACATGTTAATTAAATTCTCAGCTAACTTTATCCCTTGCATTGTAACTGGCTCTTGATATGGTCTTAAGGAAGAAGCAATTTCATTATCTGTAAGGTTAATAGTATGGACATATTGAGGATACACTAAGGTTCTTATATCATTTGCCCCTTCTAATAAAAGGGAAAGACGCTCTACTCCTAGTCCCAAATTAAACACAGGATATTTTATTCCATAGTTAGAAAGAGACTCATTAGAATAAAATCCAAAATTAGCTACTTCCACTTTTTGTCCTTTAAATTCAGCAAACACTTCAGTGTCGGTTTCAGGGGTATAATAGTTGCTGGTAACTTTTTTTACCACATATTCAAAATTTGAAAAACCTAAACGAACTAATATTTCCTTAGTAATCTTTTTTCCGTCTTCCAAAGTGAATTTTTCATCCATAACAACTATGGAAGCTGAAGTGCTTTCGTATAAATGACTACTGTCTTGCCGCTGTTCTCTGCGGAATCGTGGTCCTATAGAAAATAAATTCAAAGGAAGTATTCTTCTATCTTGAAATGAGACTAAAGTGGAATACCATAAGGCTGTCATATGAGACCTTAATGTTTTTTTGTAAGGAATAGGGTTTAATTCCTTAAGCTCTAAAAACACCTTATCAATCAATTCTAAAGCTTGCTGCTCTGAGATTCTTAGCTCTTTTACCATTTCTTCTACAAAATCGTCACCCTCTATTTTTCCCTCCTTGAATTTTCTTAAAAACCATTGCATTTCCTTTATTCTATTAAAATTAGGGATTATTTCTTTAATCTTTTCTATCTTGTTGTCTGAAAGACCAATATCAGCTCTATCCATGCCTGCTAAATAGTATACCCTATCTAATATCAAAGGAGCTTCTGGTCCATATTGTAAATACACTTCTCTTTCATCTACTATCATGGGATTTATTATTTCATCAAAGCCTAATTCCAAAAATATTTCTCTTAATTGAACATTTAAAGCAGAAACAGGGTTTTCTTTTCCTCTTTTTTTCTTATTCTTCTCTCCATCTTCAACGTTTACTATACGGGATAGAACACTTACGGGGTGCCCTTTGTCATGAATATTGCATGCTTTGTGCCAACCAAATGGACAGCTATACACTTCATAATCTTTTTTTAATATATTTTCTATCTTTTTCATTATTTCTAAGGCAACCTTTGGAGGAGCTAGTTCTGATAAAAAGTGAGCATAAGGATTTAAAAATATTCTTCTTCCACCTATAGTAGAATAAACATCTTTAATTTCGTATGCTGCTTTTTTGCAAACTAGATCAGAATTAACTGCGTCTAATCTTTCTACAGTGGCATAAACAACTAAACATTTACCAATATTTAAAAACTTCCGGCAATCCTCAATAGGTTCAGTTGTTTTTGTGTTTTCTTCAAGCTCATAATGGAATTTATCAGAATGAACAAATAACAAATGCATAATTATTCCTTAAAATGATCATAATATCTATGATCGTGAATATAAAAGTTTAGTTAAGAGTGATATTAAAATGTAAAATTAAAAGAAAGTAATTTTAAGAGGTCTAACTATACTTATGACACTTTAGCATAATGTTTTCGTATAGTTTTCTATCTTCCTTAAAAACATCTGGAATTAATTTATTGTGTATTAAAATGGCTATTAGATTATAGACTATTTCTGGATCAAATTGAGTTCCTGAGCAATCTACTAATTCTCTTATTGCATCTTTCATAGTTAGTGAACCGCGATAGGAGCGAGGAGAAGTCATGGCATCAAAAGAATCTACTACATTTAATATGCGAGCTCCTATAGGTATTCTTTTTCCTTGTATTCCTTCAGGATAACCTTTGCCATCCATTCTTTCATGATGATACAAAACAATAGGTTGTTCTTCGGATAATATTGTAATGGGATGAATAATGTTTACTCCATAAATAGAGTGCATGTGAATAATTTTAGCTTCTGCTTCGGTCAAAGCTCCTTTTTTTAGCAAAATAGTATCGCTAATACCAATTTTCCCAATGTCATGCAATAAACCAGCAGTTTTAATTATTTCTGATTGAGTTTCTGAAAGATTCAATTCTTTGGCTACTAAATAAGATAATTTAGATACGTTAACTGAATGCTCTTTTGTATAAGGATCCTTAGCTTCTAATGCTACAATTAATGCTCTTAAGGATTCAATGTAAATCTCTTTGGTATCTTGAGTGATGTCTAATATCCTTTCTTGCAAATCAACAATTTCCGATTCTTTAAATTCCATTCTATTACGGGCAACAATAATATCTTTAAATAATAAAACTTTATTTTTCTCTTCATCTTTGGCTACACTTACTGCTCTTTGAGCATTTTCAATTAAGAATTTTGGAGCTTTTGCTCCATCTTCCATTACAGAAGATACTCCTATGCTTAAAGTAAGTTTGACGGTATTATCTTTATCTGAAAAAGTATGATATTCAATCTTTCTTCGCAGTTTTTCAGCTACAATCAATGCACATTGATAATTGGTATTGGGTAATAGAATTATGAACTTTTCACCCCCAAAACGAGCAATAATATCACTTTTGCGACAACTACTTATAATGCAATCAGCTATATCCCTTAATACTTTATCTCCAAAGCTAAAACTAAACTCTTGATTTACTTTTTTAAAATTGTCCATATCTATTATTAAGCATGATAAATCTGTAAAATACCTCTTTGTTCGCTCAAATTCTACATTTAGTAAATTTAAAAATTGAGTATAATTTAATACTCCTGTTAAGCTATCTGTGGTGGCAGCTTTTATTAATTCCTCAGTTCTCTTTTTGCTTTCTTTAGCAAGTTTCTTTACTGCTGAAATATTAGTAATGGTGCAAAAACTACCGTTAATTCTATTTTTGTTTTCAATAAAAGGAACATGGCTTAAAGCTACAGCAACCTTCTTTTTCTGGTAAGAAAGATTAACTTCATAAAAACACTTTTTACCTTGTTCTACTAAAGTTATTTTCTTTTCAAAAGAGTTTAATTCTCTTTTGTCAATAAACTCAAAGATTTCTTTGTTTAGGATATCCTCCTCATTACAATTCAGCATTTCGCATGTTCTCTTATTGGCAAAAACAACTCTTCTCTTATGGTCTAAAGCAATAACCCCCTCATTCATATTTTCTAATAAAGTTTTATAAATATGTTCAGTTCCTTTTCTAAATAAAGCACCCAAGGAGATTTTTTTTTCTTTTAAGAAACCTTCCTTGGCTCCCTCTTTTATTAAAATAGCATCTACAATCTGATTTAATATACTACCATCTAAAATTTCATCTTTACTAATAAAATTTATTGCTCCACTTTGAAAATAATCAGAAGCTACTTTTTCTTCTCTATAGTTGCTAAGAATTATTACTGGTATTTTTTGATGATGGTTTTTAATTTTTTTTAACAGCTCTAAACTATTTATGTCCGAAACACTATAATCAACTAAAATACAGTCATAATTATCTTTTTTAAGATAAGTTAAAGCTTTTTCAGCAGAATTAGCACTTATTAATACAAAGTTTCGACCATCTACCTCTAAAATTCTCTGCAACATTAAAACATCGGCATAATTATTTTCTACATATAAAATCTTAATTTCCATAACTAACCTTTAATTTAAAAACACCAATTCTCGACTCCAAAAACTTTTAATTTCAGAATTTTATGATCCCTTATGATCCCTATTGTTTAATTGCAGTATTTGGGCTAACTTTTTTTATGGGGTAAAGTGAAATAAAAAGTACTACCTTCGTTAATCTTAGACTCTAGCCAAATATTACCTTTATGTTTATTTATAATTTTTTTACAAATAGTTAAACCAGCTCCGTTATCTTCATGATTACTCTCTGGATTTAATCTTTGAAATATATGAAATACTTTTTCATAATAAAGGTCTCTAATTCCTACGCCGTTATCTTTTACATAGACAGTTAAAGCATCTTTCCCATTTATGCTTCCGATCTCTAAATTTATTTCTTTCTTATCATTAAACTTGATACCATTTGTAATAAGATTAGACAGAACTTTCTTAATCATTGCAGGGTTACCATATGCTTTGGTATCAATATTATTATAAGATATATTTAGCTTTTTTTTATTGGTAAGCTCTTTTATATCCAACAAAGAATTATCAATAATTTCTCTTAAACTAAACTCTTCATAAGAATATTCTTCGCTACTTAACTTAGCTAATTCCCATAAGATAGATATTCTAATTTTCATCTTTTGGGTTGCTTCAATTAATATTTTAAGATATTCTTTCCCTTTCTTATCCATGAGATGTTCATAGTCATCATATAAAAATTTACTAAAAGCTTCAATGCTTCGCAATGGTTCTTTTAAGTCATGAGAGGTTATATAGACAAATTCATTAAATTCCTTATTAACTTCTTCTAATTTATTAGTAATTCCACTTATATTATTTGTTAGCATCTTCAAAGCTTTATTTTTTTCTTCTATAGTGAATTTTAAATCTTCTTGAGAACTTACTATAGATTTTTCTTTTTCTTCTATTTCTTTTAATTTTTCCAAAACCTCACTAGGTATATAATTGTATAAATCAATTAAGCTATCTAATTCATTTAAACTATCTTTTTTTGTAAGCCTTTCATAAAGTAATTTATATGCTTTATTGATAGGCAATAACAACTTTCTTTTTAAATAAAAATAAAATAATATTAAGAAAAGTAAAATTACTACTAATACAAAAATTACAAGAAGCAAACTATCCTGAAAGGATACTTTACATTTTTTTGCTATATAGAAAAGAATTATACTTGCTGCAGTTCCTAGCAATAATCCATTTCTAATAAAACTAGTTAAAATTTGTTTTCTTAGATTAGGAATCATGGGTCTACAAAGTAGCATAAATAATTATACCTACTAGAACACAAACCACTATTAGTAAAATGAATTTTAAAAATCCTTCTATAGTTTTAATGCCTGAAACTTTACCAAAAAATGGTAATTTATAAACCTTTTTTGTTTTCTTTAGGTTTTTTTCTAAAGTTTCCAAATCTAATATATCTACTTTCTCTTTAATGTTTTCTATTTTCTTTAAATCTTTTCGATACTTTTTATGTTCTTCTGGTAACATCCATTCAATCCGGGGCATATAGTCTTCGCACCACGTATCATCATTAAGCTTCTTTTTCCAAATCAGTTGATTTTTAGCTAAACATTGACCAACATAAGTGATAATTAACTTAAGAAATCCACATTTTGAACAATTAGCCATTTTTTCTCCTATAAAATAGTATTTAATCTGAGTTCGATTTAAATATAAGTTTAAGGATTAATATTTTTGAGCATTAATTGAA
>JASEGW010000050.1 GCA_030017825.1 bacterium
GTATTTCTTCGCACTAAGGAAATATGTTGTTACATTGAACATTGCTGAATAGTTACAAATTTCACATATTTTTATCAATTTTTACTTTGCAAGAGTTTTTAACCAATAGCCACTATAAGCCATTATATATTTTCATTTTCTATAATTCTTATTAAAGCTTCAGTCATTTGAGAAGTAGTAGCTTGCCCGCCTAAATCATAAGTAACTTGAACACCTTCTTTTATCACTTTTTTTACTGCTTCTATAATCTTTTTAGAAGCTTCGTTTTCTCCTAAATGATCTAACAGCATTGCTCCAGAAAGAATAGTAGCTGTAGGATTTACCTTGTTTTGACCTGCATACTTAGGAGCGCTTCCATGAACTGGCTCAAAAACCGCACAATCATCTCCTATATTAGCTCCCGAGGCTACCCCTAAGCCTCCTACCAGTCCTGCACATAAATCCGAAAGAATATCTCCAAATAAATTAGAGGTTACAATTATATCATATTCTTGAGGTTTTTTTACAAGCTGCATAGCCATATTATCAATAATTCGATCTTCAAATTCTATTTCTGGAAAGGAAGTAGCTACTTCCTTGGCTATTTCTAAAAATAGCCCACAAGTAGCTTTCAAGATATTTGCTTTATGAACAACAGTAACTTTTCTTCTATTCTTATTCTGGGCATACTTAAAAGCAAATTCTACAATTCTCTTTGTTGCTTTACGAGTAATAATACGAATGCTTTCTGCAGCAGTTCTTTCTTTATCTACAAAATGTTCCACTCCACTATACATTCCCTCAGTGTTTTCTCTAACTACTACCAAATCAACATTTTCATACTTGGCGTCTTTTAAAGGAAGATAAGCAACTGGTCTAACTCCTGCATATAACTCAAGTTCTTTACGAAGGGCCACATTTACACTTCGAAAGCCAGAACCTACAGGAGTAGTAATAGGCCCTTTAAGAGCTACTTTATAATTTTTAATTGCTTCCAAGCAACTCTCTGGCAAAGGAGTGCCATATTTTTTAAGAGCCACTTCTCCTGCCTCTTCTTCATGCCACTTTATTTTAACTCCTGTAGCTTCAATTACCCGCACAGCTGATTCTACCACTTCTGGCCCTGTGCCATCTCCTTTAATCAATACTGCATTATACATCATATACCTCTTTATTTATTCAATATGTCCTTCCAAATCTGAGTTCAAGGTTTTTCTTATATCTTAATGAGTTTTCCTAGAGCTTCTTCTATGCGACTTAAGCCATTTATGATATTTTCCATGGAAGTGGCATAAGAAAGTCTAATATTTTGAGAACTTCCAAAACCTTCTCCTGGAACTACAGCTACCTTGGCTTCTTCTAATAAATATTCTGCTAAAGAATTAGCATTATATATATGGTAATTTTGATACTTAGATCCAAATAAAGCTAAAACATTAGGAAAAACATAAAAAGCTCCATAAGGAACTACACAATTTATTCCCATAATATTATTTAACCTCTCTACCATGTATTTTCTGCGCTTATCAAATTCCAAGCGCATGCTTTCTACACATTCTTGGCCACCTTCTAAAGCAGCTATAGCCGCATGTTGGGCAATAGAATTAGGACAAGAAGTAGAATGATCTTGAATGTTAGACATAGCTTTAATGATATGGTTACTTGCTGCTGTATATCCAATTCTCCAGCCAGTCATAGAGTATACTTTGGAAAGACCATTAATAGTAATAGTAAGGTATTTAATCTCTTTTTCTAAAGAAGCTATGCTTGTAAATTTTTTATCATCATAAATTAGTTTTTCATAAATTTCATCAGAGATAATAAAAATATTATTTTCTAAAGCAATTTCCGTTAAATCTAACAATTCTTCTCTTTTATATAAAGCGCCTGTAGGATTAGAAGGAGAATTAATAATTATAGCTTTGGTTTTTTTGGTAATATTTTTTCTTAACTCTTGCGGAGTAAGTTTAAAACTATTTTCTTCGGAAGTGTAGACAAATATAGGCACAGCATCAGCTAATTTTACCATTTCCGGATAACTTACCCAGTAAGGAGCAGGGATAATTACCTCGTCATCTTTATTGCAAATAGATAGAATAGCATTAAAAAGAGAATGCTTTGCTCCGCAGGAAACTATAATTTCTTCTGGTATATAGTCTAGATTATTATCAATTTTGAGTTTGTGGCAAATAGCTTCCTTGAGTTTAGGTAGTCCGCTAGTAGGAGTATACTTAGTCTGTCCTTGTTTAATAGCAATAATGGCAGCTTCTTTTATTTCATGGGGAGTGTCAAAGTCAGGCTCTCCAGCCCCAAATCCTATAACATCAATTCCTTGCATTCTCATCTGTTTTACTTTTGCTGTAATGGCTAATGTGGGCGAAGAAAACAGTTTTTCAGCTCTTTGAGAAAGCATAATTATTCCTCCTAATAAAAATTTTCAAGTTACTTCAAGTTACAATAAAAATTATAATAAAGCTTTAAGTCATAGTTTTCTGATTTTTGTATATAACATAACTTGAGTTCGATTTAAACTTAAAATAAAAGAACATATTCTTATGTCGAACTCAGGTTAACATATAATTTATTTTAATAAATCTAACATAACAAAAAATTGATGTCAAGAAAAGACTTGCAATTTACTTAAATTTACTTATAATTAAGATAATTTATATTTTGGAAGGATATCTTATGAGGTAGATATGCGTAAACTTCTTTTGTCTTCTTTGATCGTATTCCTACTTGTTTTTAATTATCTTAAATTACCCTTACACGCAGACACTAAAAAGAAAATAGTGTATTTGGTTCCCATAAAAGGAGTTATAGACTTAGGCCTTTCGCCTTTTATTGAAAGAATTATCAAAGAAGCAGAGCCAATTGCCGAAGCAATAGTTTTTGATATCAGTACTTTTGGAGGACGAGTTGATGCGGCAATTCAAATTAAAGATGCTATTTTAAATACTCATTTATTGACTATTGCCTATGTTAATAAAAGAGCTATTTCAGCTGGAGCTTTAATTGCTTTATCTACTAAAAAGATAGTCATGTCCCCTGGTAGTACCATTGGAGCTGTTGAGCCCAAACCAACAGATGAAAAGAGTGTCTCTTTTTTAATGGCAGAAATGGTTTCCACAGCTCAACAGACTGGCCGACCTGCAGATTTAGCTGAAGCTATGGTAGACAAAGACATAGAAATAGAAGGCTTAATAAAAAAAGGAAAATTATTAACATTATCCTGTCAAGAAGCTTTGAAAAGAAAGTTTGTGGAAGATAAGGCTTCGAATATTAATGAAGTTCTAAGACTATATAAATTAGATAAGGCCAAGATAATTAAAGTTAGCCTTACTTGGTCAGAAAGAATAGTCCGTTTTTTGACCCATCCTATAGTAAGTTCTTTGCTTCTTTCTTTAGGCTTTATTGCCCTAATTAGTGAGTTTCACACACCTATGTGGGGTATTGCAGGAACCATGGGAATTATTTGTATGGCTCTATTTTTTGGAAGTCATTTTATTGCGGGGTTAGCTGACTGGATAAATATCTTGCTTTTTATTGCTGGTTTGACTCTTATTATTGCTGAAGTATTCTTTATTCCTGGTTTCGGTATAGCTGGGGGTTTGGGAGTTATTTGTATGGCTTTAAGCCTTATTTTATCTTTCAAAGATTTAGAAAGCGCTACCTTGACTCTTTCTTTAACTTTTATCATTGTTGTTATCTCAACTGCTTTACTCTTTAAATACTTGCCCAAAACTTGCTCTTGGCAGAGATTAGTTTTAAGAAGTCAAGAATTAAAAGAAGAAGGATTCTTAAGCTCCAAAGGGTTTGACGAATATATAAACAAGGAAGGATACGCACTTACTCCTTTACGCCCTTCTGGTTCTTGCTTAGTAGAAGGTCAAAAATTAGATGTTATTACTGAAGGAGATTTTCTATCTGCTAATACCAGAATAAAAGTAGTAAGGGTAGAAGGATCGAAGATTGTAGTCAATAAAGCTGTTGGGTAATTAGTAAATTGCTAATTGACAACTGAAAATTAAAAATATTAATAAGGAGGTATTTTTATGGAAGGGGTTCTTTGCACCCAGGGGGGAGGGTTCTTTACACTTTTAATCCCCATTGTTATTGTAGCTTTTATTATTTTATTCTTTAGGTTTATTCCATTGGGTTTGTGGATTTCAGCTTTAGCTGCGGGAGTTTATATAAGTATAGTAGACTTAGTGGGAATGAGGTTGCGAGGTGTTCCTCCTTCTGTTATTGTAAAATCTAAAATCATGGCTACAAAAGCTGGATTATCTATTTTAGTAGATAAATTAGAAGCTCATTATTTAGCCGGAGGAAATGTTTACAATGTAATAAATGCTTTAATTGCCGCTCAAAAAGCAGGTATAGACTTAGTATTTGAAAGAGCAACAGCTATTGATTTAGCAGGCCGAGACGTTTTAGAAGCTGTAAAAATGAGTGTTAATCCTAAGGTAATAGATTGCCCTATTGAGGGAGCTATTGCTGCTGTAGCTATGGATGGTATCCAGCTTAAAGCTAAGGCAAGAGTTACGGTAAGAGCAAATATTGACCGTTTAGTAGGAGGCGCTGGAGAAGAAACTATCATTGCTCGAGTAGGGGAAGGTATTGTTACTACTATTGGTTCATCAGAAACTCACAAAAAAGTGTTAGAAAAGCCCGAAACTATTTCTAAAACGGTTTTATCCAAAGGGTTAGATGCTGGAACTGCTTATGAAATTTTGTCTATCGATATTTCGGATGTGGATGTAGGTGATAATATTGGAGCAAAATTACAATCTGACCAAGCAGAAGCTGACAAAAGAATTGCTCAAGCTAAAGCTGAAAGTCGACGGGCTATGGCTGTAGCAGCGGAGCAAGAAATGAAAGCAAGGGTGCAAGAAATGAAAGCCAAGTTAGTAGAAGCTGAAGCTCAGGTCCCTATGGCTATGGCCCAAGCTTTACGAGAAGGAAAGTTAGGGGTAATGGATTATTATAATTTAGCTAACATTAAAGCTGATACTACCATGCGTGATTCTATTGCTAATCCTAATGTGCCTAAAAAAGAAGAAGAGTAAATGGAAAAAGTATTAATACTTCTATTGTGGCTTATGGCACTAGTTTTTTTTGAACGGTTAGCTGAAAGAAAAAAGGTTAGTAGTCCAGAGAAGGTTGTGAAAAAGGATAAAACTGTAAAGAAAGAAGATATATTTCCTAAGCATCACTTAAAAGAAACCGGACAAACAGAACCCTTAGAACAAGAAAGAAAGACAATTATTCCAAAAATTTCTCCTAAGGAAAAGTTTTTAGAAAAAGGCTTTAAACTACATGATGCTCAAAAAGCTGTTGTATATTCAGAAATTATTCTTCCTCCACGGGCTAAGAGACCTTTCTTATTTAAAATAGTTATTTTAGTTTTAGTTTTAGCTAACTTTGGCATTCCTAATCTATGCGCCAGTACAAAGAAGAAAGAAGAACTAAAGCATGGCACTGTAATAAAGAAGATTAAAGCTCCAGGAATTATTCCTGAAGGAATCGCCTTTGATGGCAAACATTTATGGGTAGTAGCTTTAGATTTAGATGCAGATTTAGTCCCCACTATTTACCAGATGAACCCACAAGACGGAAAGATTCTTTCTTTTTTCCCTGCACCAGGAAAGTTTCCCGAAGGACTTTCTTTTGATGGGCACTATTTATGGAATATTGATTTAAATATTGAGAGTAATATTGTGGGACCTTTAATTTATAAGATAAATTTAGATTTAAAGAATGCTACTGTAGCTTTTCCTGCCCCTGAGCTTCATCCTGGAAGCATTCCTACAGGAATTGCCTGGAGTGGAAAATATTTGTGGTGTGCTGATGTTAATACTCATAGTATTTTTAAGATAGATTCTCTTTCAGGAAAAATTATTTATAAATTTAAGGCTCCTGCCAAATACCCTTCAGGAATAGTCTTTAGCAAAAAGTTTCTTTGGATATCTAGTATCCTTACCCAGAGGATTTATAAGATAAATCCTAAAAATGGAAGAGTTATTTATTCATTTCGCCATCCAGGTACCTATCCTTATGGATTGGCTTTTGAGGATAAATATTTGTGGTCAGGAGATTATTTAAATAACACTCTTTATAAGATGATTCCATAGGATATAAAGATAGAAAAACAGATGTCATGCATTCTATCCTCTAATCTCTAACCTTTATTATTTGATTTTTGGTTTAATAAAAGAAGATATGAGCAATATTTTAATTGTAGATGACGATAGCGGAATTCGTAAAGGCATTAAATTAGCTTTAATAAAAGATGGATATATCATAGAAGAAGCTAAAACAGGTCCGGAAGCTTTAAACATTATTAGTAAAAAATATTTTAATTTAATAATTTCTGATCTCCGGCTTCCTGGATTAGATGGTATAGCTCTTTTAGAAAAAATTAAAGATAACCACCCTTCTACCATAGTAATAATGATCACTGCTTATGGTACCCTTGAAACAGCTATGGAAGCGGGAAAAAAAGGAGCTTATGATTTTATAGAGAAGAACTTTACTATAGAAGAGCTTAAATTTAAAGTCAATAAAGCTTTAGAAAGTCAAAAGATTCAAAATGAAAATATCAGATTAAGGGAAGACAAAAAATATTTACAAAATCAATTGGAAGGAAAATACAACTTTAATAACATGATAGGAGATCATCCTTCTATGAGAAGAGTATTTAATCTTATGGAAAAAGTTATTGAGGATGGCGAAGTAACAGTTTTAATTAGGGGTGAAAGCGGTACTGGCAAAGAGATAGCAGCTAGGACTATCCATTATCAGGGATATCGTAAAAATAGGCCTTTTATTGCTGTAGATTGTGCTTCGCTACCAGCAAATTTACTAGAAAGTGAGCTTTTTGGGCATGAGAAAGGTGCTTTTACAGATGCTCATTCACAAAAATTAGGCAAATTTGAAATAGCTTCTGAGGGCACAATATTTTTAGATGAAATTGGAGACATGTCTATAGAATTGCAGGCCAAATTACTTCGCACTCTTCAGGAACGTGAATTTTATCGTTTAGGAGGAACTAAACCGGTAAAGTTTAAAGCTCGGGTAATTTCAGCTACAAGTACTAATATAGAAAAAGATATTATTGAAAATAAGTTCAGACAAGATCTATATTACCGTTTAAATGTTATTTCTATTCCACTTCCTCCTTTACGAGAAAAAAAAGAAGATATACCATCTTTAGTTAGTTATTTTTTAAATATATTATCGTTGGAAAAAGGGAAAAATATGACTATTACTAAAAATGCCCTAGATATCTTACAAAAACACGACTGGCCAGGGAATGTAAGAGAGTTAAAAAATGTTATTGAGCAAGTATTTGTTTTAACAGATAAAAACAACATTATGCCAGAAGATTTACCAGATTACATAATCTTTCCTAAAGCTTCTTCATGGAATTATTTTAACAGTATTGAAGAGGGTAAGAATTATAAAACCATTATTAAGGAAATTGAAAAAGACCTTATTGGTCAATACCTAAAAAAATATGATTACAATATTTCTTTAACTGCTAAAACGATGGGAGTCTCCAGAGAAATGTTGCATAAGAAGTTAAAAGAGTACAAGGAACAGATAAAAAGATGACCACAAAAGAAACTATGTTTAATAAGATAAAAAGAGATAATAATTGTCGGACGGCTGTAGTAATTATCTCTTTTTTACTTTGCTTAATTCTATGGTATATAAGAATAATTCCTAATTTAAATCCCATACTTGTTATAGCCCTTATCGCTACCATTTCCACTATTGTTATTTATGTTTTATTGTATAATAATATCGCTAGTTCCTATATGGATTATGGAGTCGCAACATGTGATTTTATCTTAATTACAACACTTATTTATTATACAGGAGGAATAGAAAGTCCTTTTTATTTGATATATATAATTGTTATTCTAATAGAAGTTATGGATTTAGTAGATAAAAAGCATATGATCTATAATATTATAGTTTCGCTATTCGCATATGCTTTTGTAATCATAATGATGAATTATAATAATTTAAGCAATTTACTTATCTACCACTTGATAGCAAGAGAAATTTTCATCTTAGTGACGGGTATAATTGCTTTGCAGTATGCAAACATGATTAATACTAAGCAAGAAGAAATTATAAGAGCTAATAAAGAAAAAGTAGAGGTTGTTCAAGAATTAGCAATCGGGGTACTGCATGAAATTAGAAATCCATTAGCAGGAATTAAGCTTTTAGTTCAGGGACTAAACAATGAACTTGGAAATGATGATTGTCAAAAGGATTATTTAAATGAAATCTCCATGGAAGTTGATAAATTAAATAAATTCTCTACAGACTTTCTAAATTATGCTCGTCCATTTAACTTAAATGTAGAAGAAATAAACTTAGAAAGTTTAACAAATGAAATTTTACATACTCTTATCTTTACCGAAAGTTTTGCCAACACAATAAATATTCACAAAAAAATACCCTCTGATTTAATGATTATAGGAGACAGAGAAAAAATTCGAGAGGTTTTATTTAATATTATCAACAATGCTATTCAATCTATAGAAGAAAGAGAAAAGACTATAGAAGAAGAAAGAAAGATAATTATTAAAACTAAGTCTATTAACTTAAACTATATTGGTATTGAAATTTCAGACACTGGAATAGGCATTTCTCATGAAAATTTAGATAAGATATTTAAACCTTTTTTTACTCTAAAGGAAAAAGGCACAGGCTTAGGACTCAGTATCTGCAAAAGAATTATTGATGCCCACGAAGGAAGTATTGAAATTAAAAGCCAATTAAACATGGGCACTACTTTCTTAATTCACCTTCCTGTAAAAATATAATTCTCTTCTACCCTATGAATGCAATTAACTTAATAAACTTAGCGCGTTCTTATTGGGAATCTAAAGTACTATTTGTTTCTGTTAGGCTTAAGATATTTACTATTTTGCATACAGAAGATAAGAGTGTTTCTGCTATTGCCAACATTTTAAGCTTAAATCCTAATAGCGCTAAAAGATTCTTAGATACCTTAGTTTCTCTGAAACTTCTTCAAAAGGAGGGTAATTTTTATAAAAATACTTCATTTTCAAATCTTTATTTAGTCGAGAATAAAGACTCTTATTTAGGAAATATGGTTCATCATTGTGAAAGTCTTTGGAAATGCTGGGAGCATCTTGAAGAATCTGTAAAAAGTGGAAAACCTGTGGCTTTTAAGCTTTTTAAAAATTCATCTTATAAACATCGCTTAAAAGATTATGTTTATGCTATGCATGATATAGGTTCGGTCGTAGCTGATGAAATTGTCAGCTACTTAAATATTTCTCATTACAAAAATATGTTAGATTTAGGTGGCGGATCAGGGGCTTATTCTATCATCCTTGCTAAAAACAATCCTAATTTAAAGGCTACCATTTTTGAATTAAGCGATGTTCTTAAACATACTAAAAAATTTATTCAGAAAGCTAAAACAAAAAACCAGATTTCTACTATCCCTGGCAACTTTTTAGAAGATAGTTTCGGAAAAGAAGAATATGACTTAATCTTAATCTCTAACTTAATCCATATTTATGATGCAACAAATAATAAAGAAATAATTAATAAAACTCATCGAGCTCTTGCCAAAAAAGGAAAAATAGTTATCCATAATTTAGTTTTAAATAATGAAACTACTCCTAAAGAAGCTACTCTATTTGACCTTAATATGCTTATGGGCACAGTTTCGGGAAGGGTATACACACAAAAAGAGGTTAAAAACTGGCTTAAAGAAATAGGTTTTAGGAATATAAAGTCTTATACCACTACTCTAAAGACTAAAGTTATTATTGGAGTTAAATGACCTGAGTTTGATATAAGAATATGTTCTTTTATTTTAACACTTACATTTTAAGTT
>JASEGW010000051.1:0-5653 GCA_030017825.1 bacterium
TTTCAATTAATGCTCAAAAATATTAATCCTTAAACTTATATTAAATCGAACTCAGATTAAATTATAGTATTTTAGACTCGACCAAAGTCATCTTCAAGGCGCTCTATATCGTCTTCTCCGAAGTAAGTACCTCTTTGGATTTCGATAAAAATCATATCTTTTTTAGAAATGTTTTCAATTCTATGGACAGTTCCAGTGGGAATGTCTATGGAGCTTCCTGCCTTAAGAGAGATTTGTTTATTGCCTAAGGTAACTATTGCCTTTCCATAAATAATATACCAATGTTCATGACGATGAAGATGTCTTTGTAAGCTTAAACGTTTATTGGGATATACTACTATCCGTTTTATTTTATGATTAACTTCATCACTTAAGACTACATAATAACCCCAAGGACGATGATCTTCCTCGTTTGTTTTATTTAGTTCTTTCGTCATAATAAATACCTTTAAATGTCTTTTTTCCTAAGTTTTCTAAAGTCAAACCAAGTATCAAATATGCCTAAGAACATTACAATGTTCAGGGACAATGATAGTAAGATAAAAGAGAATATTTTAACAATCAAGGGAAAGTTAAATTTATTTAAAAAGAAGCTTACTATAGAAAACCCACATACAATATAAAGAAATTGGAAAAAATACCAAATATTAAGTAAGGATAAATATAGCTGTTTTGGACCAAAGTATTTAAATAACAAGAAAAGCATCCAACTACTCAAGAATCCTAAAGCCAGATAATCAGGATACAGCCAATGAGAATATTTTTTGATAGGGTTTGCCAAAAAGCCCTCCTTGTATCTGGTTAAGGTAGAAAGGAGGTTATAATAAAAATAATTATATAAAATAGAAAAAATAATTAGGCTTGAGGGTATTAATTGAACTAAAAGGACTAATTTTTGGCTAAAAATCTTTTTTATTACTATTAGCTCTTCTAAAGAAAAATTTTGCTTATCTATTTGCTGAAAGAATGTTTCTTGGTATGCATGAAGATAATTTTTGAATTCTAATAAGACTTTTTTAACTGGAGGTATTTCATTAAATAAAAAAAGAATAAAATATTGAAAGAGAAATAGAAAGATCAATATTAAAGTGTTATAAATGATTACCCGAAGAACAGAATGATTTTTACTTATAAGCTCGCCAGCAAAAATACCAAAAACAACAAAAGTGGTAATAAAGTGTATTTTAAATATACATTCGAGCACAAATAAGATAGGAATAACTAATAAATAAGTATAATTAGGTATTGATGGGTAGAAGATTTTTATTATGGAAAAGAGCAAAGGAATTAATAAAAAGAATAATAAGTTTCCTATCAGAATATATAAGATTATAGCTATAAATAACAATATATAAATAGTCTGTGTTTTATTAAGTCTTTCACTTATTTCACTTATATGATTCATTTTACAAGGAAATTATCCTGCATAAGGTTAAATGGAAAAAGGAAGCAGAGCGATACTCCGGGATTTTTTAATAGCGGTTGCTATTCTTCTTTGATGTTGAGCACAGAGTTTAGTAAATTTTCGAGGAGCTATTTTACCTCTTTCAGTAGTAAATCTTTTTAAAGTATCTGTATCTTTATAATCAATACTTTTTATATTTCTTTTGCATAATCTACAAATTATTTTGTATTCATCTTTAGAATATCTTTTTCTTCCAAAAAAAGCCATATATCCTCCTGTGTTGTTTTTATTTAAAAACGGCAAATAGTCATAAGTATTATCAGTTTTTATTTACTAGTTAATATTTACTGTTTTTTTGCAAAGTGTTTTGCTAAATAAGTTTTATAAGATAGTAAGCATAATGTTTGTAGCTTAGAATGGTATTTCATCATCAATTTCATCGCCAATCATAGTTTCTTCGTTAGAAGTAGAGAGTGTACTTGTCGTTCTATTCTCACCCTTAGGTTTATTTAAAAATTGAACTCGTTGGGCTATAACTTCTATGGCATATCTTTTTTCTCCTTCTTTAGTTTCCCAAGAGCTCTGTCGCAAACGACCATCAACAAGAACTAAACTTCCTTTGTTTAAATATTGACTACAATTTTCTGCTTGTTTTCCCCATACTACAATAGGAATAAAATCTACTTCTTCTTTTTTTTCTCCACTAGTTGTTGTATAAATTCTATTTATAGCTATACTAAATCGAGAAACAGGAGAGCCGCTTGGAGTAAAACGTAACTCTGGATCTCGAGTTAAATTTCCCAATAAAATTACTCTATTTAAACTTGCCAATTTGTCCTCCTACAATAAAAATAGTTAATATAGTTGATATAGTATGCCTTATAATGTTGTGTATAATAAAGTATTTGGATTTAAGAAGGATTAAGATAAGGTTGCTATATTTATTGTTTTTCTGATTCAGCAACTGGTTTTCCTTCAAGAAGTTCTCTTCTAACTGTTAAATATTTTATGATATGTTCTGAAAGCTTAAACTTTTCTTCTAATGTGGATATAGATTGAGGATTAGTTTTAAATTTAAGCAATATATATCGGCCTTCAGTTCTTTTTAAGACAGGGTAGGCCAGTCTTTTTACACCCCATTCTTCTACTTCTTCTAATTCCCCTTGGCTATTATAAATTAAATCTTTCAATGTCTCTAATAATTTGCCAACATCTTCATCTTTTACTATAGGGTCTACAATTAATACTGATTCGTATGGATACAATTCTTACCTCCTAAAACATTCAATTTAAAAATTTATAACATAAAAAATTAATAATAGCAAGAAAAAAATAAAAAGAATAAAAAATTAAATAAAATGGAAGAAAAGTACGATACTTAAAATAAAACTATTTTAATTATTTGTGAAGGTTGCTAAATAGAATAATGTTTGGTAGTTTATGTCTTTTATTAGTTTATGTCTTTTGTTAAAAGTATAAAAAAGGATGTAATTATTATCAGCTTATTTAATTAGAAATACAATTAGCATAAATTTTCTCTATTTTAGAGTTAGTCATAAAATATGGAAAAAAATATCTTGACAATTTAAGAAAATTTATTTAAAAATTTAATATAGAATTTAATATAGAAATTGATGAAAAGCTAAGAAAAATAATTAAGTATATTTTTTTATTTAAACTTGTGTAGATGAATTTCAAAATGTTTAATAATTTTGCATGGTGCTTAAATGTATGTTTTGGGAATTGATACTTCTTGTGATGATACATCTGTAGCGATAGTAGAAGGAGGGAATAAGGTATTATCTAATATTGTTTCTTCCCAAGCAAGTCTTCATTCTAAATATGGAGGAGTAGTTCCAGAAATTGCTTCTAGAAGCCATGTTAGAATGATAAATATTTGCCTTGAAGAAGCAATTAATAAAGCAAAAATTAAAAAAAGTAAGATTTCCGCAGTAGCTGTAACTTATGGTCCTGGTTTAATTGGATCACTCTTAATGGGAATTCAAACTGCCAAGACTATTTCTTTTACTTATGGGATACCTCTAATCGGAATAAATCACATAGAAAGTCATTTATACAGTCCCTTTTTAGAATTTCAGGAAATAGAATATCCCATATTATCTCTTTTAATATCAGGTGGTCATACAGAAATAGTTTATATTAAAAAACCTGAAGATTATGAGCTAATTTGTGATACTTGTGACGATGCTGCTGGAGAAGCTTACGATAAAGTAGCTAAATTATTGGATCTTGGTTATCCAGGAGGACCGTTAATTGAAAAATTGGCAGAAAAAGGAGATGGAGGAAGAATAAAATTTCCTAGAGCAAGATTAAAAAGAGGGAAAATAGGGTTTAGTTTTAGTGGACTAAAAACTTCTGTTAAATATTTTTTAATGAAGAATGAATTAGGCAGAATAAAAAAAGAAGATATAGCGGCAAGTTTTCAAGAAGCTGTAGTTGATATGTTATTACAGTCAATGGAAAAGATATTAAAAAAAAGAGAAATAAAAAGTACATTTTTGGTGGGAGGAGTTGCTGCGAATAGCTTTATAAGGAATAAGTTTAGAGGTATATCAAAAAAATACAATATTAGAGATTATTGCCCTTCTCTTGAGTATTGTACGGATAATGCAGCCAT
Organism: bacterium; assembly: GCA_030017825.1. GTDB lineage: Bacteria > UBA9089 > JAHJRX01 > JAHJRX01 > JAHJRX01 > JASEGW01. Next base: position 4,044 of record JASEGW010000051.1, read on the forward strand.
GGTAGCAGGGTTAGGGTATTGGAAATACAAAAATAAAAGGTTTAGCGGTTTCGAGCTAGATGCTGTATCTAGATTGCATTTTAAATAAAAGGTAACTATTTAGCAACGTTCAATGTAACAACATATTTCCTTAGTGCGAAGTTTAAAAATTAATATTTCTTCGCCAAATTAAAATCGACCTCCTGTCTCAAACAAAATTTCTTCTTTTTCTTTAAAAATTAAATATTTTCCTAATTTCAATTAGTGCTTAGAAATACTAATTTTTAAACTTAGGTTTATGCTGAATAGTTACAATAAAAAGGAATATTGGTTTACATGTGGGTTTTAAATTTAATTAATAAAATTATTAGAGAAATTATTAGAGAAATAAATAAGTATAAGACTGCTGTTAGAAATCAAAGCGAAGTGATAAAGGTGTTAGATTATATTAAGAAGCGCATTGAAAAAAATATATTTCAGAAGTTTTCCAAAGGAACTATTGGGATTATACTTTCTGATGTAGAAATAGATGACAGCATTTCAAAAAAATTAATTTACAAGGAGATTCTTGATAAAATTAGCGAGGGGTTATTGAGAAAGATAGGAGAAGTAGGCTTAAAAGAAGTTCAGTTAAAAAAAGTTAAGACAATAAAAGATGATGAAGCTACAAAAAAGAAATTAAGAAAACATAATGCTAGTATAGTATTTAGAAGTAAAATATATAAAAGGAAGGAAAAGCTGTATATAAAACTCCTTTATGATTTTGAAGTTACTAATTATAATCACTTAAAAAGAATGGAAGAAGGTAATTTTAAGATTGGGCAAATTTACCAAATAGATTTAGAGGAAAAATTTGATCATGAAGTGTCCCACATAGATAACTTTTTAATGGGTTTAATATGTTATTTAAATTGTCAATGGTCGCAGGCAAATCAAGAATTTTATAGTTATTTGAGCAAAGTTTCTGAAATAACTAAAAAAGAAGATTTAAAATATATTTATATTTTAATGGGGAATATTTACTACTTTCAAAAAAAATATGACTTAGCTGCCTTGGAGTATCAAAATGCTATTAAAAGTTTCCCTTATTTTTCTTTAGCTTATCAAAACTTAGGAAGTAGTTTTGCTGGCAACGAGAGATATTTTGAGGCAATTGCTTCTTATAAAGAATCAATTATTTTAGGTTTTGATGATATCATTTCTTACTATAATTTAGCACATGCTTATGCTAAAGTAGGTAAGTTAGAAGAAGCTATTGCTGGATTTCGAAAAGTTGTTGAACTTCAAGATGATTTTGGAAATGTGTATTATAGATTAGGTTGTGTGTATCTACAGTGCAGAAACAATGAAGATGCTATTATCTGTTTTCAGAAAGCTTTAGAGAATCAAGAGTATTATGAAGAAATGTATTATAAGATAGGAATTGCTTATCTAAACAACAATGATTTAAAAGAAGCGATTGCCTCCTTTAAAAAAACAATTAACCTAAAAGAAGACCACATAGAAGCTCATTTCAAGTTAGGTTGCGCTTACTTAGAGAGCAAAAACCTCGAAGAAGCTATCTGCTATTTCCAAAAAACAATTAACCTAAAAGAAGACCACATAGAAGCTCATTTCAAGTTAGGTTGCGC
>JASEGW010000051.1:5750-9640 GCA_030017825.1 bacterium
GCTATTTCCAAAAAACAATTAACCTAAAAGAAGACCATATAGAAGCTCATTTCAAATTAGGTTATATTTATAAGGAAAAAAGAATTTTTTTAGAGGCTATAGAAATTGTTAAAAAGGGTATAAAATTTGATGCCAATAATAATATGTTACATTATATTTTGGGGTGTATATATTACGAGAAGGAAGATTGGAAAGAGGCTGTTGAAAGTTTAAACCAAGCAGTGGCTAATAGAGATAATTTTCCAGAAGCTTATTATTATTTAGGAAAGTCTTGGGAAAAATTGGGAAAAAACGAAGGAGCCATAAAGAATTACAAGAAAGCAATTTCCTTGAGGGAAGATTTTGTAAGTGCCTATTATGCGTTAGGGGAAGTATATATTAAAGATAATTTGCTCCGAGAAGCCATTATTGTTTTAGAAAAAGCCCTATATTATAAACCAAATTACGCTCATGCTTATCAGAAATTAGGAGATATTTATCTTAAGAAAAAAATGATTCCCCAGGCTATTTCTTCATATAAAGAAGCTCTTAAGATACGTTCTGACTTGGGAAATGCTTATTTAAGCTTAGGGGACGCCTATACAGAGGAGTGGCTTTTTGAAGAAGCTGCTAATTCCTATAAAGAATCTATAGTCATTTCTCCCAATAATCCTCGTGCTTATATGAATTTAGGTAATTCTTATCGACTTTTAGGGAAGATGGAAGAAGCTATTGTTTCCTTTAGAAAATCTATAGAATTAGACCCCAATAACTCAAATTGTTATTATTTATTAGGTAAGGTTTATGCTGAGATTAAAGATTATGAAGAGGCTATTAAACATTTTAAACGAGCTATGGCCATTAAACCTGAATTTTTTGAATTATATTTAAGTTTAGGAAATGCTTATGCAAATATTAGAAAATACAATGAAGCAATAGAGTCCTATCAAAAAGCTTTACAAATAGATAAAGATTATATGGATGCTTATTTTTGTTTAGGGGGGATATATTCGGAGATTAAAGAATACCAAAAAGCTTTAGATGCTTATGAAAATGTATTAAAAATTGATGTAAGGAATGCAGCTGCTTATTATAATCTCGGAAATATATACTTGGATATAAAAGATTATGATAAAGCTATTTGGGCGTATAAGGAAGCTATTAATTTAAATCCTGAATATGCTCAAGCTTATTATAATTTAGGAAATGCTTATTCTCAAAAAGGCGAAAAAGAAAAGATGATTGATGCTTACAAACAATCTCTTTGCGTTGATTCCAATGATGCTAATACTTATTTCAACTTAGGCAATGCTTACTTAGATGATGGTATTGACAAAAAAGCAATAGAAGCATATAAAGAAGCTACCAAAGCTAATCCTGATTTTGCTCCTGCTTACTATAATTTGGGTAATGTTTATTTAGAAAGAAATGATTACAATAAAGCTATTGCAGCTTTTAAAAAAGCCATTGAAATAGATCCAAATGATGTGGAGAGCCTATATAATTTAGGCGCTGCTTACATTCGGAAAAGGATGTTTCAGGAAGCTATAGATGTTTACAAAAAAGCTATTTCCATTAAGCCTGAATTAGTTGATGCTTATTGTAATTTGGGAAGCGCTTATTACGATGCAGGCATGTATGATGAATCTATAAAAGCTAGCTTAAAAGCAATAAAAATAAACCCAGATTTGCCAGAGTCTTACTATAATTTAGCTGAAGCTTATTTAAGGAATGAACAAATAATGGAAGCTATAGATTATTTTAGAGAAGCTATTGATATTAAGCCAGATATGAGTGAAGCTTATGCAGGTTTAGGAGAAAGCTATTTTCTTTTATTAAAATATAAAGAAGCTATTGAATCTTACAAAAAAGCCATTGAGTTAAGTCCTGAAAAACCAGAGTATTATCAAAATTTAGGAAAGATTTTAAAAGAAGTAACTCATAAAAAAACCATAACGAATAATATTAACAACGATGTTACAGATGATATAATTAAATGATTCCATCCTTGGTAATAATTGCTGGACCTACCTCTATAGGAAAAAGCGATGTAGCCTTAAGAATTGCTGAAGAATTAAAAGGAGAGATAGTATCTGCGGATTCTCGGCAAATATATCGTCATATGAATATAGGCACAGCAAAGCCCCCCCTTAGTTTTCTACAGAAAATTCCTCATTATTTAATTGATATAATAAATCCTGACCAAGAGTTTTCTGCTTCCATGTTTAAAAAACTAGCCGAGAAAGAAATAGATACAATTAACCAAAGAGGAAAGGTAGTTTTTTTAGTTGGTGGTTGTGGTCTATATATTAATGCTATTACCCAAGGTTTATTTCCTTCATTACCTCCATCTAAAAAACTCAGAGAGGAATTATGTAAAAAATATTCCTTGCCAGAATTATACTACAAATTACAAGAAATAGATAAAGAAACAGCTTCAAAATTATCTTCATACGATAAAGTTAGAATTGTTAGAGCTTTAGAAGTGTTTTATTTAAGTGGAGAAAAAGTATCTGCTCTTAGAAAATATAAAACAATTAAAAGTAATTACAATACTATAGGAATAGGTTTAAATATTGAGAGGGATTTGTTGTATCAAAAAATTAATAACAGAGTTGACAGAATGTTTAAAGAGGGTTTTGTGCAAGAAGTAAAAAACTTATTGAATATGGGCTATCATGAAAATCTATCGTCCATGAAAAGTTTAGGATATAAGCAAGTAGTAAAATATCTAAAAGGTGAAACAGATTTAGAGGGTACAAAATTATCTATGAAGAAAGAAACAAGAAATTATGCCAAGAGGCAGATTACTTGGTTTAAGAATAAAGAAAAACTAGAATGGTTTGAACCAAAGGAAGTAGATAAAATAATAAAGATAATTAAAGATAGATTGAGATATTAAAACAACTTATCGAATACCCCTCATCGGCGCAATAATTGTCCCCATAACATTAGCCAAAAAAAGATTGTAAATAAAATAGATTCGTGTATAATTTTTAAATAAATTTGGAAGTAATATAAATAAAGATAGTAACTATTCAGCAATGTTCAATGTAACAACATATTTCCTTAATGCGAAGTTTAAAAATTAATATTTCTTCGCCAAATTAAATATCTTACGCTTTGTATTTCAATTTAACGAAGAAGTATTGACTTTAAGCTATCAAAAAAAGAACATGCTTTGATATTGAGTTTAAGTTAAATAATGTATTCTGCATAAAAGGAGTAGATAATGTTTCAGAAATTACCTGTTGTAGGGATTGTGTTAGCGGTTGTTTTTTTATTGTGATTTCAGGGTTGCGAACTATTGGTTCAGGTACAGTTGGAGTTCAATTCTCTAAAATTTCCGGAGTATTGCCAGATGAGTTAGGAGAAGGGTGGCATTGGGTAATGCCAGGCGTTGTTGAAATTACTAATTATTCAACGAGAACTCAAATTTATACCATGTCAGCAAGAGTTGGAGAAGGAATGATAAAAGATGCGGATACTTTATGGGCACCAACTGAAGAAGGTTTAAAAGTAGGTTTAGACTTAACAATAAGATATAGAATAGATCCAACCAAAGCGAATGAAATCCACCAAAAAATAGGTCCTGCTTATGTTGACAAAGTAATTCGCCCTACCATAAGAGCTGCCATAAGAATGGTGGTATCAGAATATGGAATTATGGATGTTTATGGAGTTAAAAGGGAAGAAATTCAACAAAAAGCTGAGGAGAAGTTAAGAGAGAAACTAAAAGAAGATAGTATGATATTGGAAGCTGTAATGCTTAGGGATGTAATGTTTACTCCTGAATATCAAAAATCCATTGAAGAAAAACAGATTGCTCAACAAAAAGCCCAGCAAATGGATTTTGTCTTAGAAAAGGAAAAAAAAGAAGCAAAGAGAAAAGAAATAGAAGCTGAAGGCAT
>JASEGW010000052.1 GCA_030017825.1 bacterium
TTATTCTCATACCTTATTTACCTACATTATCCTATGTCCACTTTTGGTTAATAACGGCTATAACTCCAGCCATTGCAGGTATCTATAAACTTTTTTGTATCTATTGCTGTTATTTCGCAGTAAGTCTAACATCTCATTTTGTCAAATACTTAAAGTTCATTTCTCCAAAATTTCCAAAAAAATCTATTTAAAACTTATCCAGTCAAGAACAAGTTTATCTGAAAAAATACACTCCTTTGTCTCAATCCGCCGCAGTTTAAGTACTTTCCCTAATCTTTTTAAGGCCATAAAAATACTTATCCAGAATCTAAATTTAAATCTAAAAAGATCCCTTATTAAGAACAAAGGACAAAAGATAATATGTAGTAGAATATAACTTAAATCAGTTATGTTCTTCCATGTGAATAGATAATTATTACGAGCAGTTAAATACTTTATTCTCTTAACTTGACCTGTTATTGTTGCTTGATGCTTGTGGTACATCAAGCTTTTTGGCTCATAAATGCACTTCCATCCTCTTTTCCAAGCACGGTAACAAATATCTACATCTTCATAATAAAGAGGATAAAATAACTCATCAAATCCACCAAGTAATATAAACTTTTCTCTATCAAATGCTCCAGCTCCTCCACAAACAAAAGGAATATAGCAAGAATTATATGATTCTTTTTCAGTAACTATACTAAAATGGCCCTTCTTAAAAATAGCTCTATAATTTCCTGCTAAATAATTAGTCTCATCAAATTGATATAATCTTCCCCCTACTGCAAATACATCTTCATTATTAAAATGATCAAAGAAAGGGTTAAAAGAATCATTTCTTGCTTTTATATCATTATTTAAAAGAATTACTATCTTCCCAATAGCATTTAATACACCAATATTTGTAGCGCCCTGAAAGCCAAGATTATGCTCTGGAATGATTACTCTAAAAGAAGGAAAGTTATTTCTAATATAATTTACACTATCATCTTTACTACAATCATCCACTATTATTACTTCATATTCTCTATTCTTGTCCGCACTTACTGCTTCTTTTATCGAAGGTAGGCATTCTTCAAGAAGGCTTCTTCCATTCCAATTGGTTATAACAATACTTACTTTGCTCTTGTCACTCAATAGATAATACCTCTCCATCTGGTTTGATAGCTAAAATTCTTTTAGATTGCAAAGCTTTGGCAAATTTATCTACTTCTTTAAATCCTCGACCTAAGCTATTATTATGTAAAACCAACACCAAATCATACTCTTCTTCTTTAAGTTTTTGGAATAATTGTCTATCAAAAGTATCTAAATTTACAAAACCATTTCCATAAATATAAACTTTATCTACTCTCGGATTATCTTCTAAGACATTTTTTACATTAAGCTGGCCTAAAACCTCTATTTTAGACTTTGGCAATATATTTCTTATAGCTTCTACTGTTAAATTAACCTGCCACATTCTTGTAGAACGTATTAATAATACTTTTTTTAGGTCATCTGATATCTTCTCTCTTATGGAACTTCTAACTTTTGGTAGAAACTTCTCCTTACTTCTTTTTTGCAATCCCTTATCATAACACTCAAAAGCATAACGATACATTTTATTAATTTCATCACAGGAATAATCAGGATAGCTTACTACAGAAGATTGTGCGCCGTCAAATTTTCTCAACTCTTCAGTAATCAAATAGCCTTTTTCTTTAGATATTTTATAAAAAGGTGTACCTGGCTGAGGAGTGCAAATAGACATTTGCAAATCACACAAAAGATCCTTTTCGGCAATATCTTGAATCAAATGAGCTGTCTTCACATCTTCTTCTTTAGTAGAACCTGGTGCTCCAAAGAGAAAGGTTCCGTAAATCTTCATTCCAACATCTTTGGCATCTTCTAAAACTTTATATAACCTTTCTGTATTAAACTTATTTTTAAGCCCAATGCCCTCAGCAACTTTAGGACTTGCTGTTTCTATTCCAATTCTTAGCTTATAATACCCCGCTTCCTTCATAGTGCTTAGCATTTCTTTATCAATAGTCCAATAACCACACATGGCTGTATAATGCAAATCATTCAACCCCGCATCTTTTATTGCCTTTGAAAGTTTCAACATGTATGATTTTGTAACATTATGAGCCTCCTCATCAAAAAAGCCACCTTCCATTTGAGGATATTTATTCCTAAGGTATTGAAGCTCTGCCACAACATTCTTAGGATCTCTTTTGCGCCAATTAGGCTTTGAATAATAAAGATTACCACACACACAGAATACACATTGAAGAGGACATCCTCTGGTAGCATATAATTGTATCTCCTGATATTCGCAGTTTGGTTCATGATATCTTATTCGCTCAACATCATCATCTTCAGGCCATGGTAAAGAGTTGAAATCTAGCAAAGGCCTTCTTGAATTTGGATAAAGCCCCAAAATATCAGATGGATTCTTTCCCTGAATAAGCTCCAGCACTGTATATTCATACTCTCCAATACATACATAATCAATACCTGCGCCCAAAACCTCTTGTGGATATGAAATTGAATGTTGACCGCAGAATATAAGTTTTGTGCCAAATGCCTCTTTACATGCTAAAGCTAATCTTAAATCTTCATCATAAGTTCTTGAAGAAGGCTCCACTATCATCCAATCTGGTTTTTCTTCTTTTAATTGATCAAAATATGTATTAAAATCCCACTTTTCCAAACATCCATCAAGAAGTTTTACTTTATGATTAGTCTCTTTCTTTAATAAACTTGAAGTATAGGCAAGTTCCCAAGGATAGTAAGTAAATTGATCTTTATAATTTTTGGCAGAAAATGACCACCGACTTGGAGAATGAACTATATAATATCCATCCCTATCTATGCCCACAGAATTCGCTAAAACTATCTTCATCTTTTTATTTTATTTTACCAATCCTTTTTTATAAAGTTCATCTTTTGCTTTATCAAATATATCTAAAGCACTCTGAAATTTTACCCACTCTGTTAGATAAGTTACCCCTTTCTCAAAAGTAACTTTTGGTTTAAATCCCAAGCTCTTAATTTTAGTAATATCAGCATAACAATGACGAATATCTCCTTCTCTAAATTTAGAAACTATTTCTGTCCTTAAGTCAGACTTATTCAAGTATTTTAATAAAATATTTGCCATATCTAAGACTGTTAATCTTCTTCCTGTCCCAACATTAAAAACTTGATAATTAGCTTCTTCTTTTTCCATAGCTAAAATATTAGCTGCAACTATATCGCTCACATGAATAAAATCTCTACTTTGAAGGCCATCTTCAAAAATAACTGGTGGTTGATTATTAAGAATCCTGGATGAGAAAATAGCTGCCACTCCTGTGTAAGGATTTGACAAGGCTTGCCTGCTTCCATAAACATTAAAGTATCTAAGAGCAACTGTAGGAATGTTATAAGCTAACCCTAAAATTAAACTTAACTCCTCTTGATCTTTTTTGGAAATGGCATACACAGAAGTAGGATTTAAAGGTTTGCTCTCTTTGGTAGGAATTGCTTCAAGTGTTTTGCTACATTTTGGACATTGCATTTCCCATCTTCTTCTCTTTAATTGTTCTTTTTTTCGTAATTCTGGATAAATATCTCCACATTTTACGCACTTATATTCTCCTTCTCCATAATTTGACATAGAGGAAGCAATAATTATTTTTTTTATAGAATGCTTTTCATTAGCTAAAATATCCCAAAGAATTGCCGTTCCCAATGTATTGGCTTCCATATAACGTCTTATCTCATACATGGACTGACCAACCCCAACCACAGAAGCTAAATGAAAAATAACTTCACATCCTTTTATAGCATTTAATAATTCTATTCTATTTCTAACATCTCCTTTAATAAACTCTGCTTCTTTGTTTAAATAATCTGGAATGTTTTGTTCTTTACCATGTACTTGAGGATCAAGATTGTCAAATATCCTGACCCGATGCCCTCTTTCTATAAGAGCATCAACTAAATGAGAACCAATAAATCCTGCTCCGCCGGTAACTAATATTTTACAGCTCATTCTAAACTCCCTATATCTTTATATGACTTTTAATATCATCAACATTTTGATATTTCACAAAATGACATCTACTGCATTCAAACGGGGGATTATCAGTATTCACTTTCTCTCTTAACTTCTGATAGGGTTTCCCATTCCATATCTCTTCAAAACTCTGCCTTTTTAAGTCACCCATTACCATATCTGTAAAACAACAAGGTCGAACTTTTCCATCATAAAATACATAAGTAGTAGTCCAAGGCTCAAGACATGGTTTTCTTCGTTTTCTTTTTTTTTCTTTATTCAAAGAAAAAAAACCTGGCACTTGAACATCAATGCCTAATTTTCTTCCAAGTACTATGGAACGTCTAAAAACTTCATTAGTAAGTTCCTGATGAAAATATAGAGACTCACTTCTAAACTCTTCAATAAAAGCTACCATAAAAGTAACAATAATCTTTCCTACTCCTAATTCTTTACACAGTTTCACCATATCTAGAAGTTCTTCTAAATTACTTTTCATAACAGTATACGAAATCCTAATATTAGGAAGTTTCTTTTTTAAAAGTTTTTTATATCTATTTATTATTCTTATTTTATCAAGCACCACTTTATATTTTAATCCTTTTCTTAAATTCTCAACCTTGCGAAAAGATGTGCCATCAAGAGAAAATATTATATCTCTCAATCCATTTTTTACCCATATTTTCGCCATTTCTTCATTTATTAGCATACCATTGGTATAAAAAAGCACATCTACAAGATTTTCTCTAAGTTTAGCAAACATCTCATTAAACTTTTTATTTAAAAGAGGTTCTCCTATTCCAAATAAAGAAGATTGGGAAATATAAGGAAATATTGGTAAAAGTTTATTAAAAACATCCATCTCCATATCTTCCTGAGGCTGAGTATAATCATTTCTTTCTCTCTGACACATCTTACACTTTAAGTTACATCTTGTGGTATCTTCAATTTGAATTAAAAACGGATACGAGTTAAGCTTAATAGATTGGTTATTTGCTTCAACCATGTTGAGCTTTTTGCTGTAATATTTAATATCTTCTATTTTTTCACTTTTATTTTGCAAAACTGTCAAATTCTTTTTGCTTTGAGATAAAAAATTAATAACTTCTGCTAGATTATACTCATCTTCTTTAAATGAATTAATTATATATTTAGCAAATCTGACATCTTCTTCCCTCCTTAAGCCTAAATTAAGCCCCAAACCATAATATTTTTTTAAAGCTATAAATGGTCTACTTATAAATTTCTCTTCCAATAAACTTATATCAAAGGAACCATCTTCAGAAAAAGTAAATAACTTCTTTATACCCTTTAAAGAAAAACCATCTATTTTTATCCCAATAGAAAAATCACATAAAAATACATGTTCAGTCTTTTCTTTTTTTAAAGTAGAAATTACTCCTCCAATAATCTCTTTATCTACAAAAATACTTTCTGCATTAATATTGATAAGATATTCTTTATTATTTTTCTCCATTATGCCAATAATTTTTTCTAATCCTTCTTTTTCCTTATTAATTAACTTTAAATTAAACTCTTTTGATAATCTAATAATTTCTCTGTTTTTATTTTTTTCTGAAACATATAGATGTACACTAGAAATACCAAATTTATCCAATCTTTTTAGAAGGTATTTTAAAAAGGTTATATTCTTTACTTTCTCTAAGAGAAGAGTTTTTTGTCCTTGCCAATCAGTAGATAAGTTAATGTCAACAATAAAAAAAGAAGAACTCAAATCTCTTAATATATCCATATCATCACTAAATATTAACCTTTTCTCTATACTCTATCTATTGCATGATGCAATAATCCAAAATTATCCACTTTTGGTTTTCCTAATGCAAGAGCTTATAGTATCTTAGTTGTTTTTCAATTAACAATACTCATTTGTAGTTTTTATGAATATCTCTCGAATTCCAACCCACTTAAATATTCTTTTGCTTTACCATGCTCAGGAATTAGTTTTAAACATTTTTGGAAATGCGCTATTGCTTCCTCATTTTCATTAAGTTTTTTAAATATCTCTCCAAGTTGAAAATGCGCACTACCTTTATACCTATTTTTTCCTCTATGAAGAGGAAGTTTCTTTGTTAATTCAATTATCTCCTCAAACTTTTCTTTCGCTTTACCTAGTATTTTTTCATCTTTACAAAAAGAAGCAAACCTATAAGATATTATAATTTTTCTTTTTATATCAATATTTCCCACCAAAAATGAATCATTTAATTCTCTATCTGCTTCTTCAAACCTATCATCTTTTATTAAAATATTAGCTAAATGGAGTAAATAATTTAATCTTATCTCTCCTTCTAAATCATTTCTTAAAAGAACTCTTCTTAAAACCTCTTCAGCTTCTTCAATCATTTCTTTTCGAGAAAACTTTATAGCTTTAAATACAAGAAGTTCAATCTTTTCTTCTTCACTAAATAATTCTTTAATTATTTTTTTTGGAATTGACTCTATTATATCTCTTATTTTATCTTCCCACTTTTTTTTAAAGTATTCCTCTTCTTTTCCAGCAGTTGACATTCCATATTCTTTCCTTTCATCTTCTGCAAAAAGATGCAATAACTTCGCTTCTTTACATTCTACAACTGCTAAACCATATTCCCATACTTTTAAACCAATATCTATATCTACGTAATAATAATAAAAAGACTCATCAAGATAATTTAATTCTTTCAATAAAGAAGCTTTAATTATAGCAAAATTTGGAATTCTTAATCCAAAGCAATACTTTTTTTCTTCTCCTTGAATATTATAATTAAAAGTTCCAATTCCTATGTCTGGGTTTTCTTCTAAAAATTTTAACATTTTATTAATTGAATCATTTAGAATAATTATATCATCATTAACCCAAAAAATATACTCTCCTTTGGCTACTTTAAATCCCTTGTTATATGCCTTTACCGGTCCTCTTAAGTTATCTTTAATAACCCTTATTTCAGAATAACTTTCTAAAAACTCTAAAGTTCCATCATTTGAGCCACTATCTACTACAATTACTTCATAATTAACATCAATCTTTTTTTTAATTATAGAATTAATACACTTTTCTAAATAATTTAATCTATTATAAGTTGCTATTACTATACTTAGTTTTACTGTCCTATTTCTTAAGTTTTTTATACCATTCATAAGTATTCTTTATTCCATTTTTTACACTGGTCTTAGCTTTCCATCCTAAAGCATTTATCCTCTCAACATCTAATAATTTTCTTGGCATGCCATCTGGCTTGGTTTTATCATATATTATCTTTCCTTTAAAGCTGGTAATCTCTTTAATCAAGTCTGCCAATTCAGCTATTGATATATCCTCTCCTATCCCTACATTAATTATTTCATTTTCTTCATAATTAATCATAAGAAAAATGCAAGCATCAGCAAAATCATCAACATAGAGAAATTCTCTTCTGGGCTTTCCACTTCCCCATATAGTTATACTATCTTCTCCTAATAGTTTTGCTTTATGGAATCTCATTAATAAGGCAGGTATAACATGGCTATCTCGGAGATCAAAGCTATCATTTAGGCCATAAAGGTTGGCAGGTATTGCCACTATATAATTTGTTCCATATTGACTATTGTAAGACTGGCACATCTTAATTCCAGCTATCTTTGCTATTGCATAAGCTTCATTTGTAGGTTCAAGCGGGCCTGATAGAAGATACTCTTCCTTCATGGGTTGAGGACAAAGCTTAGGATAACTACAACAGCTTCCAATAAAAAGTAGTTTTTTAACTTTGGCTCTATAAGCTGAGTCTATTATGTTTGTCTGGATAGTAATATTCTCATAGATAAAATCAGCAGGGTAAGTACTGTTAGCTAAAATTCCTCCTGACTTCTCTTCTGCTAAAAATATATATTCTGGCTCTTCTTTTTTTAAAAATTCTCTTACTTTTTTCTGGTTCTTTAAATCAAGTTCTTCCTTAGCTTTAAGTAAAATATTTGTATAATTAAGCTCTTTAAGCTTTCGAACAAGGGCAGAACCAATAAAGCCATCGTGTCCAGCTACATATATAAGGGAATCCTTATTCATAATTATCCCTTCAAACTTCTTTTACTAAAGAAAACATAATTATTCAGCATAAACTTAGGTTTAAGGAAATATGTTGTTACATTGAACATTGCTGAATAGTTACCATTAAATTTCCATAATGGTTGTTAGGTAATCCTATCTAAAAAATCTTCAACAACTTCTATAAAATAATTAATATGCTCTTCATTTATGTCCTGATGCACCCCAATATGAAGACCATTTTTTTCTATGTATTCTGCATTTGGAAATTCTCCCAATTTGTAACCCAAGAACTCAAAACCTGCACATTGAGTTGGCATAGAAGAAAAAAGACTTCTTGTCTCTATTCCATTTCTTTCTAAAAAATCAACAAATTGATCTCTGGTAAATTTGGCATTTTCTTTTAAGATAATAGGAAAAGCATGTGGTCCAATCTTTTCATATGTTTCCTCTTCAATGCTTGCTAAATACTGATTAAACCTCTTAAATTTTTTACTCATATTATCAAAATTATTCTTTCTCTTTTTCAGTATTTCTTCATAAATTTCCAAGCTTCCCAAACCAACTGCTGCCTCTATCTCATTCATTTTGCAAGAAAATCCAATTCTTTCAAATACAAATCTTACATCAATTCCTTCTCCATATTGAAATCTCTTAGGACAATAAGATGAAGATATATTTAATACACACTTCTTACATTTACAAGCTCTTCCATGTGACCTTAAAGACCTTAATATTTCTGCAAAATTAGAATCATCTGTCGTAACAATACCACCTTCTATGCTGGTAATTATATGGGCTAAATACAAACTATACGCGGCCATATGGCCAAGGGTTCCTACGTTTTTTCCCTTATACTTTGCTCCATGAGCTTCAGCAGCATCTTCTATTACATACAAACTATATTTTTTGGCAATTTTATTAATCGCATCCATATCAGCAGGCTTTCCCATAAGATGCACAGGCATTATAGCTTTTGTTTTTCCTGTTATAGCCTCCTCTATCTTTTCTGGATCTATATTTAAGGTATCCTTTCTAATATCCACAAACACTGGCCTAAAACCTGCTTGTAACACAGAATTTCCTGTAGCTACAAATGATAATGCAGGCACAATAACTTCATCTACTCTTTTTGCTCCAAAATCATAAAGAACTGCTAAAGCTAAAGCATCAGCATCAGTTCCACTACTAACAGCCACGGCTTCCTTTGTTCCTGTTAATGAAGCAAATTTTTCCTCAAATTCACCCACATATTTACCGCAAGAAACCCTACCTGACTCAAGTACCTCTTGCACTAAATTTTTTGATCTTTGAGTTATTGATAGTGTTCCAAAAGGAATCTTTAATCTGCTATTCAACTTAGCCTCCTATATTAAAAATAATCCACGAAAGAACACAAATTTTAATTACTTTGTCACGAAAGTCTGAAGAAACAAAAACATGAAGTGAGTTCAATCTTTGCATTGAACTTGACAAAACTTTTCTTATACATTATAATTTCCTTTAAGAGGTAAAGTTATAAATTATGAGATATTAGACTTACTGCGAAATAAATCAGTTATTTTACAAAAATGCTATAATTCCT
>JASEGW010000053.1 GCA_030017825.1 bacterium
TTTAGTTGAATTTCTTATTTTGCAGAGGGTCTAATATAAATAGTCAGAAAAGATGGGAGCATGACCATGATTAAAAAATACTTAAACATATGCTTTTTGGTCTTGGTAGTTATGTTTTTGTTAAGCTCTAATCTATATCTATATACAGAAGAAATACAAGCAGAACAGTATAGAGCTAGTGAGTATGATAGAGCTAGTGAGTATATTGTGGGTTCACCTGATATAGTAGATATTACAGTTTGGGGCCATGCCGATCTATCAAAGACAGTGGTAGTAGCTCCTGATGGACTAATATCTTTTCCTTTGATTGGAGAAATTCATGCAGCGGGACTCACTACTTCTCAAATAGAAGATAAAATTAGGGCTTGTTTAGCTAAAGATTATATTGTAGATCCTAAAGTTGCAGTTACTATAATAGAATATAAAAGTAAGAGATTTTTTATGTTTGGAGAAGTAAGAAGAGTGGGTTCTTTTCCTTTAGAAAAAGATATTACTCTTTTAAGGGCTGTAACTATTGCTGGTGGTTTTACTGAATTTGCTGCTCCTTCAAAAGTACGCTTGCTAAGGAAAAAAGGAAGAAGTGGCTATATTACTATTAGAGTAAATATTCATAATATTGTTAAAGAAAAAAGAGGCCAAGGAGATATTTTGCTTAAAACAGATGATATTATTATTATCCCTGAAAGTATCTTATAAAGATTAAGATATTCTAAGACGACCATAGAAGGAAAATAATATATGGAAGAGAAAACAAAAAGCACTACAGTTCCTGTTGAATTTGCTGAAGGTATTAATGTAAGAGAATATGTTCGAATAATTTTTAAGCGTCGCAATATGATAGTCTCTTTATTCTTAATTACTATGATAACTGTATTTATAGGTAACTATATTGCTAAACCTGTTTTTATATCTTCAGCAAAAATATTATTAGAAGGTCCTAAAGGGGTGGATGTTCCCTATACTACAGGAATAAAGGAATTTCAAAAGATAGAGATTACCCAAACTCAAAGTATGTTAATGAAGAGCACAGAAGTTTTAGAAAAAGTTGTAAGAGCTTTAAATTTAGATAAAAGAGAGGAAGAAATAACTTTTAAAGACAAAGTTAGAAATATTATTAGAAGAATAATAAGATTTCCAAGATATCTATATATACAATTTAGAATTTTTATAGATAAACTAATTAAAACTTATCTTTTAAAGGAAAAAGCATCTAAAGAAGAAGTAATAACTCCTAGCAATGCAGAAGAGGAAGCTAAAAAGAAAGCTATATTAAGTGAACTAAAAGAAAGTATTGGTATTGATTCTATTACTAATACAGATTTGATTTCTGTAAGTGTAACAGGAAGCAATCCGGATTTAATAACTCAAATTAGCAATACTTTAACTAGAATTTATATTCAGCATAGCTTAGATGTAAAAAGCGAAGATGCTATTACTGCATATCGATTTATTAATGACCAAGTAAAAATTGCTAATGAAAAATTAAAAAGAGCTGAGATGGATTTGGAAAGATATAAAGCTATGACTGGAATTATTTCTATGCCAGCAGAGGTAAGTACTAGAGTAAAAGCTTTGGCAGATTTTGAAGCAGCTTTAAATCAAACTCATGCTAGTAGAATTGAGATTGAAAGTAATGCTAACCAAATTCGAAAAGAATTAACAAGAGTTAGTAACACAACCATTTCTGGTACCACTATCTCTCGTAATCCTTTAATAGATGCTCATAAAGGTAGATTGGTTGATTTAGAAGTGCAATTAGCAGGACTTCGAGCAAGGTATAAAGATAAACATCCTGAAATTATTAGTATGAAGAATAGAATTGAGCAAGTAAAGGAAAGCCTAAAAAACGAAGTTAAAGAACTTGTTTCTAGTCGCATTTCTTCTCCAAACCCTATTTATACTAATTTAGCGGATAGGTTAATAAACTATGAAACTCAAGCTGCTGCTTTAGCTGCAAGAGAAAGAGCACTTGTTGTAATTGTAGAGAACTACAAAGCTAAATTGGAAGGTTTGTCAGAGAAAGAAATGGAGCTAACCAGGCTTCAGCGTGCGGTAACTCTTTGCGAAACAAGTTGTATTAATCTACTACAAAAACAAGAAGATGCTCTATTGGCTGAAGCTTTAAAGCTTACTAATATTAGAATAATTGAACCTGCAGAAGTTCCAAAAAGCCCTATTAAACCTAAAAAAACTATGAATTTAATGATTGGAGCTATAGTTAGTTTATTGGTAGGATTTGGCTTGTGTTTCTTTCTAGAATATGTTGATCACTCTATGGAAACTCCTGAAGCTGTATATAAATACTTAAGATTGCCAGTATTGGGCTCTATTCCTAAAAATTACTAAATAAGAATATAATAAAAAAAACTATGATGAAAACAAAAGAATATTTTGGGTATAATCGAAAAGCAAAAATTGTGACTAGACCTAACCCTAAACTACCTTATTTTGGAGGTATTTTGGGTTTATATGATCAGTTAAGGCTTATTATAAAGCGACGGTGTGTAAAAAATATTATGGTAACCAGTGCTGTAGTGGGAGAAGGAAAAACAACTATAGCCATAAACACAGCTCTTTCTTTTGCTACTATGGCAGGTAGAAATACTTTATTAGTAGATACTAATTTAAGATATCCTGGGATTCATAAGATATTTGATTTGGATAGAGACCACGGTATTACCGATGTTTTGTTAGGTGAAATGGACTTGGAAGAAGCTTTTAAGAAAGTTAAAACTAATAATTTAACAATTATTACTGCTGGTAGAACTTTACAGAATCCTGCTGGTTTATTAGGTAGCGAGAAGATGAAATGGGTAGTGCAACGGTTTAGTTCTATGTTTGATTTAATTGTTTATGATACTCACTCTGTTACTGTTTCTAGTAGTGCTTTAATGCTAAGCCCATTAGTTGATGGTGTAATGATGGTGGTATATTCTGGCAAGACTAGAAGAGAAATTGTACAATTAGCTTGTTCTTCTATAAGAAATGCTGAAGGTAATGTTTTAGGAGTAGTGCTAAATAATCGTGAGTATTATATACCTAGTTATGTTTATAAGATAATTTAATTGTATAGAATTTTCTTTATAACCACAGAGCAGGCAGAGATATTTTGATTTTTTTGAAAACATAGAGTTTTATCTAAAAAAAGAAACTAGAAGTTAGAAATAAAAAGAAAAATGCATATTTACCCCTAAATTTTGTCTCTAAACTAAAAATAATTTTCTGTAATTTTTATAGTAAATAGTTTTAAATTGACATTAATGAATAATTGGGCAATAAGGAAAGCTTGTATTTATTTGCAGATTATAAGAATTTGAAGTCGAATATAAGAAAGATTATATTCGACTTTTTTATTAAATGCATAATGCAAGGAGAACTAAAATGAATCACAGAAAACACTGAGATTATAAAAGGCACAGAATATACAAAGAAATTTGTGGAAATTAATAGAAATTCAAAAAAATTAGTTGTAAGGAAAGTTTTTAAAATATTTTAATAAAACAATAAATTTTTATCAATCTCAACTCAGATCTCTGTGGTTAAATTTTTCTTGATCTGTGTTAGGGTTTTAAAGAAATGATTTTAGAAAAAATTGTAAAAGGTATAATTTATCTTGGCACAATAAAAGAGATATGGATATTTCTTGGTGGAATACTTTTAGGTTATTTTACTTTTAAGTTTTCTACTCTTCTTATTTTTGCCATTTTAGGACTCATTGGATTTGGTTATCTTTTCGTTAACCCTACCTTTGGAGTTTTAGCAGTACTCGGTTTTATTCCTGTAGGAATATTAGGAACCCTTACTGAAGCTGATATTCCTGTAGTGTTATCTTTAATTAGGTTTTTAGGTATGGGAGCAGCTGGAGCCTGGGCAATCAATACTGCTTTGAAAAAAACAAAACTTACCTATGTTCCTATGACAAACGCTATAATTTTATTTGGAACAATAGCTTTTGTTTCTTTTTGGTTTGCTACTTCAAAACCAGCAGCTTTTGGAGCTTTATTTATTATAGTTAACCAAATTGTTTATTATTTTTTGGTAGTAAATACCATAAAAACTGAAAAACTATTAAGAGCTTTTATCTGGACTATGGTTATATCTAATGGGTTATTAGCTTTATTTGGCATTATTCAATTTATAGGAGCAAATCCTTTTGCTACCTTAATTGCTACTAGGGGAGTTGGAATAACTAGGATTTCTGGAACTACTGGTGATGCTAACTGGCTAGCCATGCTTATTGTTATAGTTATCCCTATTACTATTTATTGGTTTATTGGAGAGACAGTACCTTGGAAGAAGACTTTACTTCTTTGGACAGCTATAGCTCAAATTCTAACTACTACTTTTACTTATTCTCGTATGGCTGCTTTAGGACTGGGACTCATGGCTATAATAATTATGGTAAAGCAAAAAGTTAAGCCTTCTACAGTATTTGCTGTAGTAGGACTTTCTGCTATTTTAGCTCCTCTTCTTCCTGCTGCTTATTGGGATAGAGTTTATTCTATGGCTTTTGTAGAAACAGATTTTGCTATTTCCGTAAGATTAGAGCTTCAAAAAGCAGCTCTAAAGATGATAGTAGATTATCCAGTTTTAGGAGTAGGAGTGGGAAATTTTGGGGTTAATTTATTCAGAGGCTATCTTGATATAACAAAAGTATATGGTGGTGCTATACATAGAGTGGAAGCTTTTACTCTAACTGGAGCCCATAATCTATATTTAGATACTGCTGCCAATATGGGATTATTAGGCTCGGGAACTTTAATTTTTATGATTGCTTATGGATGGAGAGAATTAAGAAAGTTTCAAAAATTTTTTAAACAACATAACAATTTACAAATGATGTATTTATGTCATGGAATAGAAACTTCCTTAGCTGTATTTTGTTTTTGCAGTATATTTCTTCATTCTTTAGCTACTAAATACTTTTGGATATTATTTTCCACTATAGCAGTAATTAGATATATTTATGGTTCTCGTGGTATAAATGGAAAAAAAATGGAAAAAAATTGAAAAAGAAAAGTTAAATTTTGTATATGTTAATAACAGATAAAGTTAAAATCAAGAAACAAGGAATTGTAGGATAAAAATTAAAATATTTTTAATTCTCAACTTCTAATTTTCAATGTATTTTCAATTAATCAATTTTCAAACATTAAAAAATCGTAACTATTCAGCAATGTTCAATGTAACAACATATTTCTTTAATGCTCAGAAATACTAATCTTTAAACTTAGGTTTATGCTGAATAGTTACAAAAATTGTATTATTGAAAGCTGATAATTAGAAATTGTAGTAAAGTTTTTAATTCTAAATTGTGGTCTTGTATTTTAGTTTGTGGTTTTTTGAAATTACTATATCTAAGCTAATTAAAATGTTGAAAGAAGATAAAAGATGAGGTATAATTATGATAAAAATCTATAGTTAAAGTAATACTTTAATTATAGATTTTCAGGTAAAAAAATGAAGAAAATAAAGATTGCAGAATTAAAAAAAAGCTGGGTGGTAGCAGGGCCTGAAAGTTTGATTATATCTTTAGTTGACAAAATAGATAAAAACCTATTTAACCCAATTATTGTTACATATGGTTCTCCAAAAACCACTACTGAGCCTACTTTATATCAAACAGCTAAATCATTAAACTTAAATGCTGTTGACTTGCCTATAAAATTAAAATATAATCCTTTTATTATCTTTAAAGTATTGAATTTAATTAAAAAATACGATATTGATATTATACATACTCATGATTTTAAGTCTAATCTAATAGGATTTGTAGCTAACTTATTCTTTAGAAAGCCAATTATAGCTACAATTCATGGGCGCATAGCTACTCCTTTTAGAGTTAAGTTATATGAAGCTTTTGATTCCTTGCTAATTAGGTTTTTTGACAAAATTATAGTAGGGTCTGATAATTTAAGAAATAAATTAGTAGATAGCTGGAAAATAAACCCTAAAAAGATAGAATTAATTCATAATAGTGTAGATATATCTCGTTTTAATCTTCCCCTTCATAGTGATCGCATAAGAGATGAATTTGATATTAAAAAAGATGAGATAATTATTACTACTATAGGGCAGCTTAAAAGAGAAAAAGGACAAGATTGTTTATTAAAAGCCATTCCAAAGGTGATAGAGAAATTTGGAAAAGTAAGATTTTTAATTTGTGGGGAAGGAGATTATAAAAAAAAGCTCATTGAATTAGCCAAAGATTTAAAAATTATAGAAAAAGTGATTTTTACTGGATTTTATGATGACTTAAGTCAGGTGTTAGGAGTTTCTGATATTTTTATTACTCCTTCCTTGATGGAAAGCTTGCCTATTGTAATTTTAGAAGCTATGTGTGCAGGATTGCCCATAATAGGAACTAGGGTAGGAGATATTTCATTCTGCATTAATGAGAAAAATGGATTATTAATTGAGCCTGGAAATAGTGAGGAAATTTCTAAGGCTTTAATAGAATTATTAGAAAAAAGAGATTCTTTGAAAAATATGGGAAGAGAGAGTATAAATTTGGCAAGAGAGAAATTTTCTGATGAGGTTATGGTGGAGAAAATGAAAAGTGTTTATGGAAATCTAATTCAAAAAAAGGTAAATTAATTTTGTAAATTATGAGAGCAGGAAAAATAACAAAAGGTACTAATAGGCTAAAGATGCTTTTTACTCCTCCAAGGGCAAGAAATATTACAAGGTTTCAATTTGCAGTTACTTATTTATGTAATAGTAGATGCACTACTTGCAATATTTGGGAAATTTATCATAAATATCCTGAAAAGATAAAAGAAGAAATGACTCTTGGTCAGATTATAGAGATCTTTGATTCTATAAAATATATGAAGAATATTAAGCAAATTTCTTTTACAGGGGGCGAACCTTTCCTAAGAAAAGACTTTGTGGATATTTATCTATTTTTTGCTGATAAGTATAAAGATTCCTCACTCTATGCAGTTACTAATGCCATTAATAATGAATTAATTCTAGATGAGATTAGAGAAATTGGGAGAAAAAGCGATCTTTCTCGATTAAAGTTAGGAATTTCCATAGATGGAGTGGGCAAGAACCATGATCAAGTAAGAGGAATAAAAGGTGGTTATGAAAAGGCTTTAAACTTAGTCAGCCAGATTAAAAGTGATTATCCTGAAGTAGAATTAAATTTTAGTTTTACTATTAGTGAAAATAATTATAAAGATATAAAGGAAGTTTATAGAATAGCTAAAGAATATCAAGTCTTATTCTCTATTAGATTTGCTCAAACTAGTGGTAGTTTTTATCAAAATGAAGAAATGAGCTTTGTTTGGAAGGAGGAAATTTTAGAAGAAATAAATGGCTATCTGAAAGATATAATAAGCGAGATGTATCAAAATCAAGATTTTATTGAAAAGCTTTTTAGGCTTGATATATTTTTTCTAAAGCGTCTTATAGAATACCAAAAAGAACAAAAGAGAATATTTAAATGTTATTCTGGAACCCATTCCTTCTTTTTAGATCCTTATGGAAGCATATATCCTTGTATTAACTTAAAGGATGTTTATGGAAATGTTAAGAAAGAGAATTTTAATGACTTCTGGTTATCTATGAAAGCTAAAGAAATTAGGAAAATGATAAAAAGAAATGAATGTCATTGTTGGACGGAATGTGAAACAATACCTTCTCTACAGAGAAATCCGCTACCCTTGGTGAGTAATTTTATTAATTTTATATTAAATATGTAGAAAAGTTAAGATTAATCACAAAGCAATGCAGATATTTTTCGAAAGCCAGAAATCAGAAGCCAGAAGTTAGAAAATATAGGTCAAATCTTGATTTTATTTTATTATTTTGTCCTCTGTTTCTTGTTATTTATGTATAAAATTTTCATAGAAAAAAAAATTTAATTTGCCATGGAAAATAACTTGAAAGAAAAAGTAAGTTGTACAGACGAGACAATAGATGTATCTGTTATAATAATAAGCCATAATCATGCTCATTTTCTAACACCTTGCTTAGAATCTTTATATAAACATACCAAAGAAGTTACTTTTGAAGTATTCTTAATTGATAATAAATCTGATGACGACACTGTTGAGGTGATAAAAAATAATTTTAAAGATGTAATCTTAATTGAGAATAAAAAAAGGTATAGTTTTGCCAAGAACAACAATATAGGCATTAAAAAATCAAAAGGAAGATACGTATTGCTTTTAAACCCTGATACTACCCTTTCTGATAATGTCTTAAAAATGATGGTAGATTTTATGAAGGAGCATAAAGAAGCTGGAATTGCAGCATGTAAATTATTAAACCCAGATGGCACAGTTCAAGATAGTTGTCGCATGTTTCCTACCCCTCAAGCTATACTATTTCGAGGATTTAGGCTTGATAGATGGTTCAAGAATGTAAAATTCTATCAAAGATATTTAATGCATGATTTTAACCATAATGAATTAAGAGAAATTGATTGGGCATTAGGGGCTTTTTTATTTGTGAGAAGAGAAGTAATTGAAGAAATAGGTATTATGGATGAAAGCTATCCTTTATATTACGAAGATATAGATTGGTGTTATAGAGTTAAAAGATGTGATTGGAAAGTGTACTATGTTCCCCATGTTTCAATTATTCATCATTATTTAAGAACTTCTGCTAAGAGTTTTATTAACAAGAAAAAAATAATGCATCTTATTAGTATTTTTCATTTTTATAATAAACATGCTTTATCTATGCTGAAGACTTCGTTATTTAAAAGGAATGGAAGTTATGACTGCAAAGGATGATATAGGAAAAATTCAAGAGAGAGAAAGTAAATTTTGGGATCGACAAATAGATTCTTTTGCCAAAGATGAGAAAGACTTAATGGTAAATGAGTATAACTTGAATGTTTTGGAAAGCTTTGTCTTTGAAAGATTAGGTGATCTAAAAGACAAAAAAGTATTAGATTGCGGTTGTGGGTCAGGGGTGCTTTCTACTGTACTTGCGAAACGAGGTGCTACAGTTTTTTCTTTTGATATTTCTCATGAATCAATTAATATGACTAAAAAAAGAGCAGAAGCAAATGGAGTAGGAAATTTAGTAACACCTCAAGTTATGTCCTTTGAGGATCTTATATATAAAGATCAATACTTTGATTTTGCTGTAGGTTATTTTGTACTTCATCATATTGATATAGATAAAGGAGCCAGAGAATTAAATAGAGTATTAAAGAAAGGAGGTCGAGCTATATTTTTAGAAAATTCTAGCAATAATCCTTTTCTAACGATAGCTAGAAAATTTTTAACAGGGCGTTTTGGAATACCTAAGCATGGATCAGAGGATGAAACTCCTTTAAGTTGCAAAAAGATAAGACAAATAGGAGAAGTTTTTAGTGGAGATAAAAAAATTTATTATAAAAATTTCTTCTTTTTTAGACTGATAGATGAATTTATATTTAAAGAAAAAATCAAAATGATTACTAAACTATTAAAAATTTTAGATGAAGTGTGCTATCGAGTTTTGCCAATGCTTCGGAAATTTGGTTATTTGCAAATAGTGGAATTTAATAAATAATTGAATCTGACAAATAGAAGTGATTAATATTAAAATAAACGTAACTATTCAGTAATGTTCAATATAATAACATATTTCCTTAGTGCGAAGTTTAA
>JASEGW010000054.1 GCA_030017825.1 bacterium
CCTTGTCAGTAAAGGAATTATAGCATTTTTGTAAAATAACTGATTTATTTCGCAGCACAGTAAGTCTATTTTAATTGACTAAAGGTAAGTTTTTTGATACAATTTTTTAACATTTGGTCGTGCTAGATGGGGAGATAGCGGTGCCCTGTAACCTGCAATCCGCTACAGCAGGGTTGAATTCCTACCCAGAGGTTTTGTTAACCATTAGATGAACTCTTAGAAAGTGGTGTTAATAGCTAAGTCCTTTGCAATTATAAACTACCCAACTCCGTCAGGTCTGGAAGGAAGCAGCGGTAAGTAATTTATGGTTGGCAATAGGGTTGCTTAGCTGGAGCTAACTACTAAGAATTTGCTTTTAGTTAAAAGCTGAAGGTAGGTGCACGGCCAAAAACTCTTAACACTTGAATTTTAAACTTCAAAGCTTCTTATATTTGAAAATTATATCATTGAGAATTGAAACCCATGGGAATTTCGTATGTCATATTTGGCTTTAGCCAGAAAATGGCGACCGCAAAAATTTGAAGATGTAATTGGACAAGAACATATTACCCTATCTTTGAAAAATGCTATAATAAGTGGACGCACAACACATGCTTACCTTTTTGCTGGACCCAGGGGTACTGGTAAAACCACTACTGCTCGCATATTAGCTAAAGCTCTGAATTGTCAAAGAGAAGACAAAAGCATGCATCCATGCAACGAGTGTAATTCATGTTTAGAGATTACTTGCGGAAGTTGTTTAGATGCGTTAGAAATTGATGGCGCTTCTAATCGAGGCATTGATGAGATAAGAGAACTTCGAGAGAGAGTAAAATTTGCTCCAGCTAGCTTAAAGAATAAGGTATATATTATTGATGAAATTCATATGCTTACAGAGCCAGCTTTTAATGCTTTACTTAAAACTTTAGAAGAACCTCCTCCATACGTGGTATTCATTTTTGCTACTACCAATCCTCATAAAGTTCCCCTTACCATTCTTTCTCGTTGTCAAAGGTTTGATTTTAAGAAAATATCTAATCAGAAGATTATTCAGGCTTTAGAATTAATTACAAAAGAAGAGAATATAAATATGGATTATTCTGCTTTGAGTTTAATTTCTCAAGCAGCTACAGGAAGCCTAAGAGATGCTCAAACAATTTTAGATCAATTAATTTCTTACAAAAAAACAGATATTACAAAAGAAGATGTCTTGTTTTTATCAGGTAGAGTCTCTTTTGAAAATTTAATAAATATTAGCAAGGCTATTTCCAGCCAAGATAAAGTTTCTTGTCTAAATCAGATAAATGAAGTGTATTATAATGGTATAGATTTAGAACAATTAGCATTTGACCTATTAAGATTTTATAAAGATTTATATTTTATAAAGATTTCATCTTCCCTTTCAGAAATTTTAGAAGTATCAGAGAATGAATTAGATACTTTACTTGAAGAATCACAAAATTATTCCCTGGATTATTTAAGAAATATAATTGAATATTTAAAGAAGTTACACTCAAACCTTAAAGAAACAGACCATTCTAAATTAATTTTAGAATTAGGAATTATAGACTTAATTGACCTTAAAGATAAAGTTCCTATTACTCAAATCTTAAATCGTTTAAAAGAGGTAGAGGAAAATTTTAGAGAAAACAGAGAAAAAGGGTCAAGTTTTTCCATAGAAGAAGAATATGATAACTTTGCATCATCAGAAGAAATTTCTTCGTTAGAAATAATTCCTTCTTTAAACTTAAGTGAAGTTAAAAAAGGGTGGGATTTATTATTAGAAAGAGTAAAAAAGAAAAAAGCTTCTCTAAAAGCTTGCTTAAGAGAAGGAGAGATTTTAGAAATTAACAACGAAACTATTGTCCTTGGCTTTCAAGAAAGTTTTTCTTCAAAGATTGTGGAGAAGAAGGAAAATATAGAGATTATTGAAGAAGAAATAAAGGGTGTTTACAATCAAGAGTTAAAGCTTAAAATTGCTATTCAAAAGAAGAATAATATAAGAAAAGAGGATACTGCTAACTTGAATTATAGTTTACTCTTAGATAGTGAACCTATAATAAAAGAAACTTTAAATGTATTTGGAGGGCAAATAATTAAGGTAAACAAGAAATAGGAGGTTAAAGTGAAAGGTTTTGGAAATATGATGAAACAAGCTCAAAAAATTGGGGCTGAGATGGCTAAGGTTCAAGAGGAATTAACAAAAAAAACAGTAACAGTTACTTCTGGAGGTGGAATGGTAACCATTACTGCAAATGGGAAGAAAGAGATTACTGAAATTAAGATTGACCCTGAGATAATAAACCCCGAAGATAAGGAAATGCTCGAAGATTTGGTTCAAGCTGCTGTGAATGAAGCTATAGGAAGAGTTGATGAGATGGCCAACAAAGAAATGAGTAGAATTACAGGAGGTTTAAATATTCCTGGTTTAGGCGGACTAGTTTAAGGATTTATAAAACACAATGCAACTAGCCCCTTCCATGCTAAGGCTTATCAATGAATTTAGCAAACTTCCTACTATTGGCCCTAAGACAGCTCAAAGATTAGCTTTTTATATTTTAAAAACCTCCAAGAATGAAGTTTCTAGACTTTCTGATTCTTTGTTAGAAGTGAAGGAAAAGGTAAAATATTGCCAAATCTGTTTTAATATTTCAGAAGAAGATGTTTGTCCTATTTGCAAAGATACAAGAAGAGATAGCTCTTTAATTTGTGTAGTAGAACAGCCTTTTGATGTTATAGTCATTGAAAAATTAGCCACCTATAAAGGTTTATATCATGTTCTATTAGGTAATATTTCTCCTTTGGAAGGAGTAGGCCCTGAAGAGTTGAAAATTAAAGAATTATTAGAAAGATTAAAAGGAAAGGAAGCTAAAGAAGTAATCATTGCTACTAATTCTGATGTTCAAGGAGAGACTACAGCTATCTATTTACATAAATTAATTCAGCCTTTACGAATTTATGTGAGTAGAATTGCTTATGGAATTCCAGTTGGCGGTAATTTAGAATATACAGATGAAGTAACTTTAACCAAAGCTATAGAAGGTAGAAGAGCTATGTGAAATAAAAATAGTAGATAATATTTGCAAGTAAGAAGATAAGATGAGCCAATGGAGGCAAAATAAGAGAAATCTTATTAATGATGTAACGAAGGAGGTCTTATGGGTAATTTAGTAGAAATCCGCTGGCATGGAAGAGGAGGGCAGGGAGCAAAGACCGCAGCTTTGCTTTTTGCTGATGCTGCTTTAAACGAAGGAAAGAATGTGCAGGCTTTTCCAGAGTATGGGCCAGAGCGCATGGGAGCACCTGTGCAATCATTTAATCGTATTAGTGATGATCCTATTAATATTCGTTGTGGAATAGAAAGTCCTCAAGTAGTAGTAGTTTTAGATCCTACTTTGATGAATATTGTAGATGTTACCGCAGGACTTCCTGAAGATGGTATTTTGCTTATTAATACTTCAGAAGAGCCTTCAGAAGTCAGAAAAGATAAAAGTGTTTCTGGAAGAAGAATATTCACTGTAAATGCTTCTCTTATTTCTAAAGAATCTATAGGCCGCGATATACCTAATACTCCTATGTTAGGAGCCTTGATAAAAGCTACAGGGTTAATAAATTATGAAAGAATGCTAAAAGATACTAAAGCTAAGTTAGAAAAGAAGTTTAAAAGCAAACCAGAGATGATTGATGGTAATATTAAAGCAATACAGCGAGCTTATGAGGAGGTAAAATCAGAATGAAGAAATTACCAAATTGGAAAGAGCTTCCTATGGGAGGATTAATTTTAGAAGCAGGAAGTGCAGAAAATTACAAAACAGGAGGTTGGAGAAGTATCAAACCTATTCACGATAAAGATAAATGCATTAATTGCTTAAATTGTTGGATCTATTGTCCTGATTCCTCCATCATAGTGGAGGATGGGAAAGTAGTCGGAATTAATTATGAATTTTGCAAAGGCTGTGGAATATGCGCTCATGAATGTCCTCCGAAAGTAGCAGCTATTTCCATGGTAGAAGAAAGGAGGTAGGTAATGAGTAAAATAGTAGCTAAAACTGGTAACGAATCTATGGCTGAAGCTATGCGGCAAATAAATCCGGATGTGGTAGCCGCCTATCCTATTACTCCTTCTACGGAAATAGTTCAGATATTTTCAAGTTATGTAGCTGATGGATTGGTAGATACAGAATTTTTAGCAGTAGAAAGTGAGCACAGCGCTATGAGTGCTTGTATAGGTTCAGCAGCCACTGGAGCTCGCACTATGACCTGTACGGCATCTCAAGGCTTGGCTCTTATGTGGGAAATGCTTTATATTGCTACAGGTTTGCGCTTACCTATTGTAATTGCTGGAGTAAATAGAGCTTTAAGTGCCCCTATTAACATTCATTGTGACCATAGTGATACTATGGGAATTAGAGATAGTGGTTGGATTCAAATATATTCTGAAAATGCTCAGGAAGGTTATGATAACTTAATTCAAGCTGTAAAAATAGCTGAAGAATGTTGTCTTCCAGCTATAGTTACCACTGATGGTTTTATCATTAGTCACGGTATGGAATCTATGAAGCTCTTAGAAGATAAGGAAGTACAAGATTTTATAGGAGATTATAAAGCTCCATATACTTTAATTAATCCCCAAAAACCTATAACTGTAGGAGCTTTAGATTTTACAGACTATTATTTCGAACATCGTCGTAGCACTGCTGAGGCTGTGTTACAAGCAAAAGATAAAATTATAAAAGTTAGCCAAGAATATAGCCATCTTTCTCAAAGAAAATATGAGCTTTTTGAAGAGTATAGATTAGATGATGCTCAAATGGCTATTGTAGTCTTAGGTTCTACTGCAGGAACTGCCAAAGTAGTAATTGATGAACTTAGAAGCAAAGGAATTAAAGCAGGACTTCTAAAGATTAGAGTATATCGTCCTTTTCCTGCAGAAGAATTGGCAATCGTCTTATCCAAGATACCAGCAGTAGCTATTTTAGATAGAGCTGATTCTTTAAGCACTATGGGTGGACCAGTATTTATAGATATCAAATCAGCTTTGTATAACTTAGAAAAGCGCTCTAAATTGATAAATTACATTTATGGATTAGGAGGTAGGGACACTACTTTGCATCACATTAGAGAAGTTTATCAAGATTTACAAAATATCTTAGATACTGGAAAAATTGCTCAATCTATTAAATATCTTGGCGTAAGAGAGTAGGAGGAAAAGATATGGCAAACCTAAAAGAATTATCAAAAAGACTAGATCGCCTTTCTGGAGGACACCGTGCTTGTGCAGGATGCACAGAACCCATTGCTGTGCGGCAGATTCTTTTGGCTGCAGATTCACCGGTAGTAGCAGGTAGCTGTACAGGATGTCTTGAAGTAGTAACTACCATCTTTCCTTACACCGCTTGGAAGAATGCTTTTATTCATTCTGCCTTTGAGAATTCAGCAGCAACTATGAGCGGAATAGAAGCTGCCCATAAAGTTTTGGTAAAGAAAGGTAAAGCTTCTAAAGATTTTAAATTTATTGCCTTTGGAGGAGATGGAGGAACTTATGACATTGGTTTTCAATCTCTATCCGGAGCCATGGAACGCGGACATAATATGCTTTATGTGTGCTTAGATAATGGAGCTTACATGAATACAGGAATACAACGCTCCAGCGCTACTCCAAAAGGTGCTCATACCACCACATCTCCAGCAGGAAAAGTAATTCCAGGCAAGAAAGAATTTCGTAAAGATTTAACCTCGATAATGGTTGCTCATAATATTCCTTATGTAGCTCAGACAACTCCTGGTCATTGGAGAGATTTAACCAATAAAGTAGAAAAAGCTTTAACAGTGGATGGTCCAGCATTTCTTAATATATTAGTACCTTGTCGTTTAGGTTGGGGTTTTGCTCCAGAAACAGCTTTAGATGTGGCTAGAGAGGCAACTGATAGTTGTTATTGGCCTTTATTTGAAGTAGAAGATGGTAATTGGAAGCTTAATTATCAGCCTAAAGAGAAAAAGCCTTTAGTTAATTGGCTAAAGAAGCAAGTTAGATTTAAGCACCTTTTCAAACCAGGCTGCGAAGAGATTTTAGAAGACTTGCAAGTTGATATAGATAAGAATTGGAAAAGACTTTTAGATAGGTGTGGAGAGGAAGCTTAAAAAAGAACTGCTCTTTGTTGATTTAAGATTTAGTCTTAAATCTTATAGGTTCCTCTTTTTGATAATAGAAGATGTTCTTTCAATTAAAAACATTTAAGGAGGCACTTATGAAAAAAGCAGTATTAGTTGCAGTAATTTCAATAGTGATTTTTTCTTTTTCATTCTCTACTGGTTTCGGCAAGGATGAAAAAGACAAAAATCCTTTAGCTGCTAATCCTGATATCATTGACTATTTTCCTTTAAAAGTAGGAAATAGTTGGACAATGGAGGATAAGATAAATAATGGATTTGAAATTAGTACTGTAGTAAAAGAAAATGTGGAGTTTGAAGGGATAAAAAACTGTTTTGAGGTTAAGGTTGAAGGAAAAGATATAGATGGAAATACTACATATTCTATCTATGATTATCAAAAAAAAGATAAAGATTATAGTGTTAGCCTTATGGGAAGTAAATACAAAGACGATGAAGAATGGGTAAATGAAAAAGCAAATTATTGTATTCTAAAATACCCCATAGAAATTGGTAAAGAATGGATAGCTGAAGAAGATGAAGGGGATATTAGTAAAAGTAAGATAGTAGCTACTAATGAGAAAGTAATTGCTCCAGCTGGTGTTTTTAAGAATTGCCTTAAAATAGAATTAAGAAATAATGGAGTATTTAATGGTTTTGAATGGTATGCTCCTAATGTGGGAGTTGTAAAAATAACAGATGAAGATGGCACAACTATATTGGAATTAAAAGAATACCAGATAAAATAAGCATTTTTGCTTTAATATTAATTAACCTAAAATTGCAAGTCAAGTATTAAAGCATAATTGCCGGGTCAATATCAATATCTAATTTTATAGAAGTAGGAATTTTGTATTTTTCTAAAGACATCTTGGTAGTTTTCTGAAGACAAGATATTTTCTTAGACTTTAGCATAATCTGGAAACGATAACGAGATTTAATTTTAGAAAGCATACAAGGAGAGGGTCCTAAAATTTTAACTTCTAATGAATTGCAATTAAACTTTAATAATTGACAGAATTTATTAGCTGCTTTTTCAACTTTGGCTTCTTCCTTGCCTTGTAGGATAATATTTACTAAATGAGAAAAAGGAGGATACCAGAGCGCTTCTCTATTTTTTATCTCTTGCTGATAAAATAAATTATAGTCTTGTTTTATAGCGCTTTGGATGCAAAACTGATCTGGATTAAAAGTTTGTATAAGTACCTCTCCTTTCAAATCTCCCCTTCCTGCCCTTCCAGCTACTTGGGTTAAGAGATTAAAAGTTCGCTCTGCTGCTCTATAATCAGGAAGGTTTAAGGAAGTATCTGCAGAGATTACTCCTACCAAAGTCACCTTTGGAATATCCAGACCTTTAGCAATCATTTGAGTTCCTATCAGGATATCAATAGCTCCTTTATTAAACTTATGTAGAATGTTTTCTAAAGCATCTTTCTTCTTAGTTACATCTACATCCAAACGAGCAATTCTTGCTTGAGGAAATAATCTATTTATTTCTTTCTCAATTTTTTGAGTTCCCACTCCAAAATATTTAATCTTTTTACTTTCACAATAAGGACAAAGAGAAGGGATCTCTTTAATATTTCCACAATAATGGCATCTTAGGGTTTTTTCCTTTAAATGATAAGTTAAGGTAACATTACAATATTTACAGCTTAAAGCCTCGCCGCAACCAGTGCATTGAATATAAGTAGAAAATCCCCGCCGATTTAAGAATAGAATTATCTGTTCCTTTCTTTGAAGCCTTTCTTTCATTGCTTCTTGCAATTTAAAACTAATTAAAGATTTACTTTTTTCTGGTATTTCTTCTCTTAGGTCTACCAATTCTACTTTGGGAAGACTTCTATTGTCAATACGACATGAAAGCTCTAATAATTGATACTTCCCTTTTTGGGCATTATATATGGATTCAAAAGAAGGAGTAGCACTTCCTAATATCACCACACTGGAAGTAAATTTAGCTCGCATAACAGCTACATCGCGAGCATTATAGCGAGGATTATTATTCTGTTTATAAGTATTTTCATGTTCTTCGTCCACAACAATAAGCCCTAAGTTAAAAAAAGGAGCAAATACTGCACTGCGGGCACCAATAGCAATGCTCACCTTGCCACTTTTAATCTTATTCCACTCTTCATTCCGTTTTTTTGAGGATAATCTGCTATGTAAAATAGCCACCTCTTCTCCAAAACGGGATTTAAATCGCTCTACCATTTGGGGAGTTAAGGATATCTCTGGTGTTAAGACAATAGCTTGCTTTCCTTTTAAAATAACCTTAGCAATAGCTTGCATATAAACTTCTGTCTTGCCGCTCCCGGTAATTCCTTGCAGAAGGAACACCTTAAATTCCTCGTTATCTATGTTTGAAATTATACTATCAAAAGCAGCTTTTTGTTCCGGAGTTAAGGAAAGAGGTTTTGACCTTGGAAAGATTTTTTGTGAGCTTAAGGCTTTGTCTTCTCTGTGGTATTCAATCTTAATTATTTTATTTTTAGTTAAGGTTTTTAGGGGAGAGTTGCTCACTTCAGCTTGATAACAAAGCTCCTTTTCTCTGAGAGTATTGTTATTTAATAAAGCATAAATAATTTTTTTTTGAGCTTGATTTAATTCTTTTAAAAGTTCCATAGCCTCATCTTCAGTAACAGATAAAGATATATACTTCTCTTGCTTGGGTTTACTTAAGATGGGAATGCAAGCTGCTAAAACCATTCCCCAAGAGGAAAAGTAATAGTCAGCAATCCACTTGGAAAGCTTAAGCATCTCTATTGTTATTACTGGTTCTTTGCCTATAATGCTAATTATTTCTTTTATCTTAATACTTTTCTTGGGAATATTTTGATGAATATCAACTACATAACCTTGTCGTTTTCTATTTACAAAAGATACTAAAACTCTTTTGCCAACAGCAATCTCGTTTTTTAACTCTTCTGGAACTAAGTAGGTAAAAGATTTATTAATCTTTAAATTTAATACTATTTCTACAAAAGTTTGCTTAGAACACATGAAAATTCCTATAAGTCAAATTTAGAAAAATACTAACACAGTTAAATGGCAAATACAATTGGTTTTGTTATATTAGCCTGAGTTTAGTATAAATTCCTCATTCTAAACTAGCAAAAAAGCTTAATGCTATACGACTATTAATGTTAAGATATAGCTGGCAGAAAGTAGCAGAGATTTCAGAAGCAAGCAGACAAACTATCCATAGCTGGGTTAGAAAGTAAAACCAAAATGGAAAGGAGGAACTAATAAACAAAAGTGGTGGTTCCAAATCAAAAGCAACAGGTGAAATGAGAGCAGAGAATATTCACCAGATTTAAATGTGGCAAATTTAGGGCAGGACAATCCTGTATTTATAGGTGAAATGAGAGCAGAGAATATTCACCAGATTTAAATCCCATA